>JBKCDO010000125.1:0-22884 GCA_046304755.1 Flavobacteriales bacterium | reverse complement strand
CAACTCAATGACTTGAATGCCGGAAATCTCACCTTAAACGTGGTAGATGCGCATGGTTGCACTGCTCAAGCAGCTGCCTCTATTGAAGAACCATCCATGTTGGTTGCCAATGTCATCATCACCGGCGTCGAGACTTGCGCAGGTAATGATGGAAGTGCAGAAATATCGGTAGAAGGCGGTGTTCCCGGTTACTCAATTCTTTGGAGTAACGGTGCAACCGGCAATAACCTGGAAGCTGCCGCTGCTGGAAACTACAATGTAGCAGTCACCGACGCCAACGGTTGCAGCCTGCAAATGCAAGCGGTTATCACATACGAATGCGAAACTGTCGTTCCGCCAACCCAACTGATGGCTCAGTTCTGCAATACCTCAGAATTTACATTGGATGGCACACTGGCTTGTGATGCAGTGGAAGGCGCCGATCAATACATGTGGCGAGTATCAACTCCGACAGGTACCATCATCATCGATGAGTTTACCGCAGACAATCAATTGTCCATGGCGTTGATTCCGGATGTGGATTACAGCACAACGTATGTAGTGGGTATCAAGGCTCGTGTAGCCGGTGTTTGGGGGCCATTTGGGGACTACTGCTCTGTGAGCACTGAGTCAATGGACTTACCGGTAACCGGTATTCTTGATGCCGATTGCGGTGCGACGATTTCTTCATGGGGTGTATTCATTCATGCAACCGCAATTCCAAACGTACTCAACTACGAGTGGCATATCACCGGTGACAATTATGACTGGACAGCCTTCACCGCTACACCTGAATTGGAAATCGTAGAAGCCATGATGCTTATTCCGGGTGAGTCATACATGATTGAAGTACGCTGCGCATTGGGTGCCGGAGTATTCACCGAATGGAGCACAACTTGTGGATTTGACATTGCCATTGAGATGAACGTTGCAGATAGCATAGAGAACACAGGCATCTTTAATGTCTATCCGAATCCGGGTAATGGTGAAGTGATTACCATTGTTAACGAAGGCTTCATGTCTGCGCACGATGCCATTCAGGTGAGCATTGTCGATGGCAGCGGTAAACAAGCAGAAGCATTCACTATCGCTGCGAACAGCGGATCAACATACCGATACGAATTTCATCAACGACTCGCTTCCGGTTTCTATGTGCTCGTTGCACAAAGCGGAGACAAGCGCATCGAAAAGAAACTTATAGTGCATTAAACGCTAGGGTGGAGACCACTATAGTTGGTCGAAATTAGATTGCCCGCAGGCCTCGTGCTTGCGGGCTTTCTAATTATATCCGTCAAGCAATGAATCGCCGGCGAATGCTCTCTGATGGAATCATGCAACTATCGTGTTTGCCAAACCATCGGTAGCGGTTTTTGGCTACGTATGCATAGCACGCGTCTCTCACTACCGGCGGAATCAGGCGAAACACATGCATCCACCGCAACCACACAGCAGCATCGGCCAGAGAAAAGAGCACAGCGGAAGAGCGGCGATGAATCGTACCTTTTCTCCAGTAGACAAGTGAATCCAAATTAGACCTATCGGCTTCAGGCAACTTTGTTTTGGCCAATTCACCTTGAAGCGGCGAGTACATGATTCGCCCCGCTTTATCGAGCTTGATTAAGGTGTTCACCGATTGGTTGCAGAACTTGCACACGCCATCATAGAAGACTATACGCTGCATTGTGTCCATGCCTGTAAAGGTAGTCTGACTTTTTTTCAATCACAACGGAATTCACGTTCTATCTTGCGCTGCAACTACACGATCCGTTTATGTATTACAGCGACTATCTGCAACTCGATAAAATTCTGGGTGCACAGGAATTGGAAAGCGACAAAGTCAATCGCCATGCGCACGACGAAATGCTCTTCATTGTTATTCACCAATCCTATGAACTTTGGTTCAAACAGATCTTGTTTGAAGTAGATTCCGTTCATCGCATTATGTCGCAGCCTGCGATTAACGATAACTCCCCTGAGTTATTGAAAGTAGTTCGCCGGCTTTTTCGTGTGGTCGAAATCATGCGGGTGCTGGTTCATAAAATTGACATCCTGGAGACCATGACTCCTTTAGACTTTCTGGACTTCCGCGATCTACTCCGTCCGGCCAGTGGTTTTCAAAGTATGCAGTTCAAGATTCTGGAAGCGAAACTGGGTTTGAAAATGGAACACCGTCATGGCCAGGAGTATTACACCAGTCAACTTAAGCCTGAGGATAAGCAAGCGATTGTTGATCTTGCCAAGCAATCGACCGTGCTTGAGCTGATCAATAGCTGGCTTGAGCGCATGCCTTTCCTGGAAGATGAAAAGCTATGGGAAAATGGCAACGATCAGGCATTTTGGAAAACGTATCGGGATATCTACAATAGTTCTTTGTCAGACGGTGAAAAGCAAAACATGCAACGGTTCGATGAGTTGTTTATGAGTCCGAACACTCAGGAAGGTCAATTATCGGATCGTGCCCGCAGAGCTGCACTGTTCATTTTACTCTACCGCGACTATCCACTGCTGCACAATCCTTTCCGGATTATCAACCTGTGTTTGGAAATCGATGAACTGCTGGCAACTTGGCGCTGGCGACATGTAAACATGGTTCATCGCATGATTGGTACCCGCGCAGGAACCGGTGGAAGTTCGGGTAAAGGTTACCTGCGGGAAGCAGCCCTCAAGCATTACGTTTTTGCTGAATTCGCAGAGTTAAACAGCTTCATGATTGAACGTCGGAAATTACCTACCCTCACACCCGCACTTGAACGAATGCTGAGCTTCCAGCATTAAGCTTCGTGCTTGTGTTTGTGGACGAAAGCTGTGACAGCGACCATCCAGCCGGCGATTAACAGCAAACCACCTACAGGAGCCACGGGACCGAGCCATCCGAACTCAAGACCGGTCACCGGTGAACTTGATCTGAGGTAAAGTGAAGCACAAAATGCCAGCGTCCCGATCGATAAAATGCGCATGGCCCATAACGCTCGTGAATGATGAACAACGCCTGCCATGTAAGCAATAGCTAATGCCAGAATGCCCAGGCTCTGATACACCTGATATTTCGCGGCGGTTTCCCAGGAGTTAAATTGTTCAGGTGTCAAATGCGGTCGCAGACCATGGGCACCTACAGAACCCAATACAACGGCCAGTGCCAGCGATAAAGCAGCAATTCGAGCGTAATTCATACTGCGAAAATAGCCTTCATCCTTTTATTAACAGCGCAAGCATACTCGCCTGTTTCGATGCATTTTTGAATTATGCCTGAACTCATCGCCGGAAAGAAAGCCTACACACTGTTTGAAGTTGCTGAGAGTATTCGTAAGGTGATTGCCGAGCGCTACACTTCGCGCTTCTGGATTAAAGCGGAGATGAATAAGCTCAATCACTATCCCGCCTCCGGGCATTGCTACCCTGAACTTGTCCATAAGGAGGGCACTAAGATTAAAGCGGAATTCAGATCGGTACTTTGGAAAACGGACTTTGAGCGGATTAATCGACAGTTCAAAACAACGCTCGGCGAACCGCTGCACGATGGCATCAAGATTTTGTTTGAAGCCGGCATCACCTTCGACGCGCAATACGGCATGACGATAAGGATTTACGATATCGATGTAAGCTATACCCTGGGCGATCTCGAAGCAGAAAAAAACGCCAGCATTGAGCGACTGAAATCCGAGGGAATCTTGATGATGAACAAACAGGTGCATCAGGCTTTGCTTCCGCGGCGTATTGCTATCATCTCCATCGAGACCAGTAAAGGCTATGCGGATTTTCGTCAAATTCTTCAAAGTAAAAAAGAACGATTTGCTGTCTTTCACATGCTCTTTCCGGCTTTGCTGCAAGGCGATAAGGCTGTGGACTCAATCGTGAAGCAATTGAATCGCATTCGATTACTTCACCGGCATTTTGATGTTGTAGCCATCATACGTGGTGGCGGAGGTGAAGTAGGGCTGACTTGCTTCAATCACTATGCTCTGGCACGAACTATTGCCACATTTCCAATACCCGTTTACACCGGAATCGGTCATGCTACCAATGAAACAGTGAGTGAGCTGGTGGCGCATTTCAATGGCATCACACCAACTAAAGTTGCTGAGCATATTCTTTCCCAATTTGAGGCCTTTGAACAAACCTTAATCACCGCTCAACGCGCAGTGACGGATTATTCATCGCAACTCGCGCAACAATGTCATCGTGATATCAGCACACTGGGAAATCGGCTCCAACAGGCCGCACTGCGTACCACTCAATCCCGAATGGAAAGCATCGGCCATCTTCAAGCGCGTATCGTGCAGGGTAATCGTTTCTATGCCCGAGAAGCAATATCACAGCTCAATCGTTTGAACGAAAAACTGCAAAAAGCACAATCTACAATCTGTGAACAACAATTCACTGAATTAACGGCTACTGAGCAAAAGCTCATTCAAACGTCCTTGCGAATGTGCACAGACCGGACTGCAGTATTGGAAATTAATGAACGCCTGGTGAACATGCTTGATCCCAAGAACGTTCTAAAACGCGGATATTCCATCACCCTTAACAATGGTAAACCCGTCACTACTTTTGAAAACGTTGCATCCGGTGATCAACTGCAGACAATCGTATACAATGGAACAATCGAAAGCACAGTAACACAAGCACAAGCAGAATCATGAAAGAGGAATTAACCTATACCGCAGCCTTTGAGGAACTTCGCACCATTGTGAGTGAGATCGAGCAAGGCGATGTTACCGTCGATATTTTAGCAGAAAAAGTGAAGAGAGCCTCAGTGCTTATTGCCTTTTGCAAACAAACCCTTCGTACCACAGAAGAAGACGTCAAATCCATTCTTCAAGAACTAGAAAACAACAATGATCATGAAGCATAACATCCTAATCACACTCGTTACAACTGCCATAATGGTATTGTTTTCCATTCAAGATACCAAAGCCCAAAAATTGATGAACTCCTCTCGTTCCATTATCGGATACATCGAAGACGGCAGTGTGCGCAGTAGTTCGCGATCCACCATCGGTTATTTCGAAGACAAGAAAGTGATGAATTCAAGTCGTTCTATCATTGGCTATTTTGAAGACGGAAAAATCATGGGATCTAATCGCAGTATTCTTGGATACTATGAAAATGGTCGTGTGATGGGATCCAGTCGCAGCATTCGCGGCTATGTGGAAGATGGAAAAGTTCTTGACTCCTCCCGATCGATAATCGGTTATTACGAAGGCATATTACCTTCACAGGCTGCCATGTATTTTTTCTTTTTCTTCAATTGAAATGGCAACGGCAAGTGATTACATCAAAAAACTCAATCTTCTGCCTCATCCTGAGGGTGGCTACTATCGTGAAACGTTTCGCAGCGGCGTAACGCAGGATTTCGAAGGTTTCGATGGGCCGCGACAGCTTTCCACCTCTATCTTCTTTCTTTTGGAGGCTCCTCAGGTTTCGTCTTTGCACCGCATTAAAAGTGATGAAATTTGGTATTACCACGATGGCGGTAATCTTGAAATCATAGAATTGGACGCGGACGGCAAAGAGAACGTAACACTACTAGGAAAAGACTTGGATAGCGGCGCAACTCTTCAGCATGTCGTTGCAGCCGGCAAATGGTTCGGCGCTCGATTGCCCGAAGGCTCCGCATTTTGCCTGGTGGGATGTCAAGTCAGCCCCGGATTTGACTTCCGCGACTTTGAGTTGAAATGAAACCTGCTTCTCGCCAATAATATTTCGCCACTCTGTGGCCGACTGAAACGCAGTCATCGTTCACGGAGCCAAACCATTCACCATTTCGCTATTTCACCATTTCACCATTTCACTATTCACCAGCAACTCAATACTGCCACTTCTTCGTAAACGAATTATAAAAATTCACACCAAACTTCAGATCAAACTTGGCCCTTTCCCAATTGCTATCGGCTGTTGCGGCATAAATACCAAATCGAAATAATTCCTTCTTGATTCTTACTACACGTTCGATGCCTGCGTAGAATTCGACGTGATGGAAATTTTCATCCGGGATGGAGAGCATCGCTGCTCCGGCAGCTTCGGTGAGTCGAAGGCGATGTAGCAGGGGAATTTTATTGAGCAAAACTCCATTGAAGTGATGGAAATAATTCGCACGGAAAAAAGCATTCGGTGTTGACAATGTTGGTCCCAACAACTGAAAAGAATTCAACGGATCAGAAAAGAAGAAAATGTCGGAGCCGCGGAAATAGCGATGCTCCAGCAAACGCAAGTTTCGTTTATTCACGAAAGAACCGGCCAACACTGACCAATCCATATCGCCCAAGCGACCGACCGTTTTGGCATGCTTCAATCCAACTTCAAGGTAATCAAAATCTACTTCACTGTTGAGCAGCCCCGGAACCCCCTTGCGGTAAACGAACTTGAGCTCGGGATAAACGGAGCCAAGCAGAATCTTTTTACCCTTCTTAATGACATACCGCTGGCGATGACGGTATTTCAACTCAAGCTTGAACTCTGATTTGATGTAGCGTTCGAAGTCGAGAGGTGTATTGACGTCACCAAAGACCTGTTGCGACCAGCGATCGGAGAGCAGGTTAACAATTGGCTTTTGATCGGAGAATTCAAACGTCAACTCTGCAAATAAGCCATTCACAACTTCCATGCGCTGGGCGATACTCCACGTTTGCGTGCGCACGTAGTTACTTCTGCTGAATATTGAACCGAGCGACGCATAGTTGTTCACCATGTCGTAGTAATCACCGAATCGAATGAAGGTGCGAACGAATTTCAATGGTATATAGGTGAGCCCTATTCCTCCCCTTCCACGCAGGTCATTGTTGCGAAAACCATAGTCGGCCTCTCCTTCGACTTCCATCGTGTAGGCATTGGCGAATTCCTTTTGAAACGTGCCGCCGACGCGGTGACGATAGCCGCCGATTCCGAACGGGTTGACTTGCATCGTCAGTGGGTTGATATAGAAAGAATAATCCTTCGCTCGATTCCTGTAGCCTATTCCATACAACAGAAAATCCATCCAGCGCAGGGCATTATAGGTCGAATCAGCTTCCTCGTAATATTCATCACTGGCATAAAGCGTTTGCAAACTATCGCATTTTTGAATGTATGCCATTTCCACTCCATCGAAAGTGACTTCACGGTTTTCCGACCAATACAGTGAATCGCGATCAAACGCTTTCACATCATAGGAACGCACTTCATCGGTGAAAACAAAATCGGTATTTGCCTTAGCCCAGGGTTTTGAATCACGAATTAGTGAGCCGTAATAATGCGTGAGTCCTTCTTCAATTACATATTCTATCTTCAAGGAAAGGACTTGTGCTTGGCCAACGGAGTCAATTTGATAGTTCAATTCAACCGCGACATCGCTATAAAACTTCATTACCTCTTCTGCAAGTTTGTAACGGATGGATGTTACCGCCCAATCAGAGGCACGAATGTTCATCGTTCCATCGAGTAATGGTTCACCAGGGAAAAGCCCTCGAAAACGAATCGTGTACGATTTATCTCCAAGGGTATCGTTGACCGAAACGACATCATAGGCATAACTGAGCATCGCGCCTTCTCCAATGGGCGAGAGTATTTTTTTATCGCAGAATGACGGGATATGCAGCAATCGCCGGTAGATATCATACTCATGAAACCCTTGCATTGACTTGAGCACATAGTTATCATCGTATCCCCACTGTTGCGGGAGGATATCCGATTCACCATAGTTGAAACTCATGGTGACACCTGCGGAATTGTCGCGGGGCTTTTGTGTAGAATATTCTTGTGCACCGTTTATGGTTTCGGCATACTGCTCAGGAGCGGACCAGCGACCTATCAGTTGGGCTTCACTGAGGTGATACTGCAGTTTAATCAGTGGACGATTCTTTCTGCTTTCGCGATTTTCAGTTGAATCCTGTTTGCTTTGGGTAGTGTCAGGCGTGAGCATTTGCACGGAGGTGCGCAGGTAGGCGTCGTATTGCTTGGTTGATCCATCGCCACGGAAGTGACCCGCTCTGGCATCAATGGCCTTTGATACGACTTCTCTTGCGAGATCTCGGCGATCGGCATATACCGCCACAGTGGCCAACTCATTCTCCGCCGATTGCATAACCAAAACCATCGGATGTTTTGATAACGGCAGTTGAATCAGCGTATCAACATCCTGATAACCGAGCATATGCGCCTTGAGATGATAGGTTCCAACCGGCAACTGTATGGAAAAACTACCTGCTTCAGAAGCTGTCGTTCCCTTAATTTTTCCGGAGTTCATATTGGTGACAGCAACCGTCACAAAGGGTATTGCCTGCCCCTCTGCATTCACTGTCCTACCATCCAACAAGGCCTGCTGGGCAATGGACATTAGTGATGCAAGCAAAAGAAGTGATATCGAAAAGAGCTTTGCCACGTGTTGATTCGGTTCAAAGGTAAAGACATGCTCCCCTAACATTCCATTGGAATTGCCAAGTCTAACAAAGCCATTATGCTTGTTGAGAAATATGCATTTTCGAAACCCGAAGAATCCAAACTTTCATTAAATTTGAAAGAACTGTACGACTTCCGCAATTACCGGTCGTCGACCTTAACAAACAACCAAAATTCATTACATGAAAAAACTGTTTACACTTTGGCTGGCACTGTTTGCCGGCACTGTAATGGTTGCTCAATCGGAGCACCAGGAATCAGGGGTAATCGTATCCTCTGCCTTTCACATCACCCGGCCACTGACGGAGATTTTCGCGGAGAATCCCGTTGATGAGTCAAAGCTAATCAAAAAAGAATCTTCCGATCGTCAGCACCGCGAGGCCACCAAGTTCGAATTTACTCCGGCTGATGGTGCGCAATACGATAATGATCCTTCGACGATGCAGACCGCAATGGGTGATAAGCCTAGCCTTGGCTACAAGGCCAACTGGGCGGGTCAAACCGCTGCAGGCTTCCGTCCTTACGACCCATCAGGGGCTGTTGGTCCTAATCATTACATTCAAATGATCAATGCAACGGTATTCAAAGTGTATGATAAAAACACCGGCACCGTTTTGTTGACAGGTACCTTGGGTAACCTATGGTCACCGGCAACCGGCAACAATGGTGACCCGATCGTGATGTACGACAAAGCTGCTGATCGCTGGTTTTTGGCTCAATTCGGAACTTCAACGGATCGCAAGATTTACATCGCTGTTTCCACTACAAATAATCCATTGGGATCTTATTACACATACACCTACGTATCACCACAGTTCCCGGATTACTTGAAGTTCAGCGTTTGGCAGGACGGCTATTACATGACGTCTAACCAATCAACTCAAAAGGTTTTCTGCTTTGAGCGCACTGCCATGCTTGCGGGTACCCCCGGTGCTCGTTCAGTTTATGTGAACTATACTCCGCCAAAGGCCGGATTCTTTGTACCACTGCCCGGCTGTGCCGCTGACGGTACATTGCCACCCGCAGGAACACCTTGTCCAATCGTATCCTACGAAGACAATAACTGGGGAACTGCTTATGTCGATCGTGTGAACATCTATAACATGACGGTGAACTGGACACCAACCACTCCAACAGCGACTATTACGTTGGCTTCTCAATTACCATTGGCTGCATTCAACTCAACTTACAATGCCAGCTGGAACGACGTTTCACAACCCGGAACCACCCAAAAACTGGATGGTATTGGTGGCGCGATGATGTATCGCGCACAATGGAAATCATGGAGCGGTTACAACACCATGGTACTCAACTGGGCCGTACAAATCAGCACTTCACAGCGCAGCATCAAGTGGGTTGAACTGCGTCAAAATCAAAGCACGGGAGTATGGTCTGTTTACCAAGAAGGTATTTATACTCCGGATGCAAACACCCGCTGGATGGGATCCATCTGTATGGACAACAACGGCTCCATCGGCTTAAGCTATTTGAAGTCGAATGCAACCAATATTTATCCCGGTTTGTATTACACAGGACGCCGCACGTGCGATCCACTGGGAACGCTTCCGGTAACAGAAACGTTGGTTATAGCCGGCACAGGCTCTCAAACGGGCGGTAATCGCAATGGTGACTACGCTCATCAGTGTCTGGATACTGACGGAGTTACGTTCTGGAGCACCAGCGAATTCATGGGTGGTACTACCGGAACAAGCGCAGCACGCACACGCATTTTCTCTTATCAAATCGCACCTTGCAGCATTACTGCAGGCGTATCCATCGCTGTTACCGGCGGTTCAAATCCAACCTGTTCAGGTGCTTCGGTTACCTTCACAGCAACCCCAACTAACGGCGGCTCTGCTCCTGTCTATCAGTGGAAGGTGAATGGTGTCAATGTTGGAACAAACTCTGCAACCTATAGCTCAACGACTTTAGCTAACGAATCTGTGGTTACTTGTGTGATGACATCCAACCTCAGTGGTGTGTTGGGTAGCCCAGCCACTTCTAATGCAATTACCATTACAGTTTCTGCTCCATCTGCTCCTAGCATTACAATTGCCGCCTCTTCCAATCCTGCCTGTGCAGGTGCATCGGTTAGTTTCACCTCAACTGTTACTAACGGTGGTGCTACTCCATCCTATGCTTGGACGGTGAATGGTGCTGCAGCCGGAACGAACTCTGCGACATTCTCTTCTACAACACTTGCCAATGGCGCCGTTGTAGCATGCACGCTGACCTCGAGTTCTTCATGTGTTACTTCTAGCACTGCCGCAAGCAATAGTATCACCATGACGATTAACCCATCGGTAGTTCCAGCGGTCAGCATCGCTATCACTGCCGGAACCAACCCATCCGCATCAGGTGCTTCAGTAACGTTCACAGCGACTCCAACAAACGGAGGAACAACTCCTTCATACCAATGGAAAGTGAATGGAACAAACGTTGGCACGAACAGCGCGACCTACACTACAACAACACTTACCAATGGTGCTGTTGTAACATGTGTAATGACATCAAATGCTACCTGCGCAGTTCCTGCATCGGCAACAAGCGCCGGCATCACAATGTCCATCACCGGTGGTACTACTACTTATTGCTCAGCTACGACAACCGCGGCAAATGCAACTACGTCATTCGAGTACATCCGCAAAGTGGTTTGTGGTTTCAGCAAAACATCGAATGCTTCCACCTATTCCAACTTCACAACTACCACAACTACGGTAGTGCGCGGTGCCACGCGTTCATTTACAATTACGGTGAATAACAATTACACGACAGATCAGGTGTTGATTTGGTGCGACTGGAATCGTGACGGTGACTTCACAGACGCCGGTGAAAATGTATACAGCTCAGTATTGGGTGGTGCGTACAGCGGAAGTTTCGTGATCCCAACTACAGCAAGTATCGGAGCTGTTCGTATGCGTATCCGTTTGACAGATACAGCTTCCGGATCGAACACCACTCCATGCGGAGTTTCCAGCTATGGCGAGGTTGAGGATTACACCTTGAACGTCGTAGCAGCAGGTATCATGACCGATGAGGAAGATACTCGTGCGGATCTTGCAGCCACTCGGAGCAATGAAGAGACGGTATCAACAGAATCCATCAATCTAAATGTATATCCAAACCCAAACAATGGTAACTTCACAGTGAAGGCGTTGAATGAGGGTACGTATTACCTGATGAACGAAGCCGGTCAATTGGTGAAGTCATTCACCGTAAACGCGGACAACAATTTCACCTATCAACTTGAAAATCTCACCAGTGGTTTCTATGTTCTTTCAGGACAGAATAAGCAGGGAATTTCAAAACAAAAGATTGTCGTTACGAAATAGACCTTTCGAAAGAATCATTCAAAGAGCCACCTTCGGGTGGCTCTTTTTTATTATCCTAGAAATTCACTATTGATACTATCCGAAGCGGGGGAAATCGATTGCGTTTGTATAATTGAAGTAGCTTTCCACACTCTATGAAATCGTTCCTAACCTTATCATTTTTTCTGACCGCTTGCGTATGCGCATCATTGCATGTTCGCGCGCAACAATCCACCATCACTCTCAGTGGCACCATCACCGAGCAAGGCAGTGGCGAAACACTTCCAGGCGTGGTTATTTACTGTAGTGAACTCAACCAAGGCACATCAAGCAATGCCTACGGTTTCTATTCACTGACATTACCGCAAGGAACTTGGCAAGTGTCATTCCGCCTCATCGGCTATCAAACGAGCGCGATTGAGCTCAGCGGCACCTCTTCACTCCGAAAAGATGTATCACTCGCCAAAGAGGAAGTCACGCTCGAGGAAGTCACCATCAGCGGTGATCGCAAGGAATCCGTAGCCGAAGAATCGCGGATGAGTACCATCGACATTCCCATTGATCAGATTAAAAAAATACCGGCACTCTTCGGGGAAAAAGATGTGTTGAAAGTCATACAGCTGATGCCCGGTGTGCAAAAAGGAAGCGAGGGCAGCTCCGGTTTTTATGTGCGCGGCGGAGGCCCCGATCAAAACCTGATTATTCTGGATGATGCGGTCGTTTACAACGCCAATCATCTCTTTGGGTTCTTCTACAACTTCAATGGAGATGCACTCAAAAGTGTTGAACTCGTCAAAGGTGGGTTCCCTGCGCACTATGGCGGGCGTCTTTCCTCCGTGCTCGACATGCAACTCAAAGACGGCAATAAAGAAGCTGTGCATGGCGAAGCCGGAATTGGTATTATCTCTTCGCGGCTCACGCTTGAAGGACCTATCCGCAAAGGAAAATCATCGTGGATTGTAAGTGGCAGAAGAACCTACATCGATGCTTTGATCTATCCATTTCTGCCGCGCGATGAAAAAGGTGGATACTTTTTTTACGACTTCAATGCGAAGGTGAATTTTATCTTGAACGATAAAAACCGGCTATACTTGAGCGGCTATTTCGGAAAGGACAAGTTTTACTTCAGAACAGATGAAGGTAACAGCAGCTCCTACGGTAGCTTTTTGTGGCAAAATGCGACTGCAACCGCTCGCCTCAATCATATCATTGGTGATAAAGCATTCAGCAATACTTCGCTGGTCTTTTCTAAATACAATCTGCAGTTGAGGCTAACTGAAGAGCAGGAAAATGATGATGCCTTTGACTTGCGATTCATCAGTGGAATTCGCGACTGGACACTCAAGCATGATGTCGATTACCTGCCCAATTCCAAGCATCATATCAAGCTCGGCGCGCAGGCAACTTATCACCGTTTTACCCCAAGTGCAACGGTGATTAAAAGCACCGATGCGCTGGAAGTTAAGTTCGAAGATGAGATTTACGATTGTTTTGAAAACGGCGTATACATCGAAGATGACTGGAAAATCAGCGCGCCATTGAAGGTCAATTATGGGATGCGCCTGAGTCACTTCAACATGAATCAATCGCACTACTTTGGATTGGAACCACGCATCAGTATGCGGTATTTACTGCGCGAGGACCTGAGTTTGAAAGGCAGCTATGCAATCATGAATCAATACCTGCATTTGCTTTCCAGCACGGGGGTTGGTTTACCTACGGATCTTTGGGTTCCCGCTACCGACAGGGTAAAGCCTCAGCGCTCTAATCAAGTGGCCATAGGGATTGCCAAAGACATCGAAAATCCGCGGCTCACCGTCACCGTAGAAGGTTATCACAAAACCATGTCTAACGTTATTGGCTATAAAGAAGGTGCGAGCTTCTTGAGCGTTGGTGGATTCGGTGGTGAAGAAGAACTCACCTGGCAAGACAATGTGACCAGCGGTAATGGAACCAGCTATGGCGCTGAGCTACTGGTGCAACGCAAAACCGGAAAGCTCAGCGGATGGATTGGCTACACACTGTCATGGACTACACTTCAATTTGATGAGCTCAACAATGGAGAACCTTTCTTTGCTCGCTACGACCGACGTCATGACCTCTCCGTCGTGGGCATCTATGAACTGCGCGACAACCTCACCATTTCCGCCACTTGGGTTTATGGAACAGGTCAAGCGATTACGCTACCACTGGCCGATTATCAGACCATTCCCAATGATCCCCTGAACAATTCTGCCTACGTCTATCCGACCTATTCCGTGGACTACGGACCCAAAAATAGTTTCCGCATGGCCCCGTATCATCGTCTGGACATTGCAGCGCGCTGGGAGAAAAAAATGGCTAGGTGTGAGCGCACCTTTGAGCTTGGCGTGTACAATGCTTACAACCGCAAGAATCCATTTTTCTATAATATTCAAACCCGCAATGACGGCAGCAACTACCTGAGTCAGATTTCGCTCTTCCCTATTCTGCCTTCCGTTTCCTGGTCCTATAAATTTTAATCACATGAAAAAAATCTTCTTCATTTTAGCATCAGCCCTCTTGCTCTTTTCGTGTGAAAAAGAAGCAGACATTCCGCTTCCGGAGACCGACCCCAAGCTGGTCGTCTCGTGCTTCATTAGTCCGGATATGGATTCTGCATTGGCCTATATCCAATGGTCGCGTCCCGTTTTCTCATCGGAAGACATCTATCGACCATACGATAATCTCGAAGTCTCGATTAGTGATGGAAACAGTACTGCCTATTTTCAATATGACATATACATAGACCAATATGTGTTGCCCTTGAGCGAATTTCCCCTGGCCCTTGGCGTTGAATATGCGTTGCGCGTGAAAGCGCCAACAGGCGAAGAGGTCGTCGCGCGCACCACTATTCCCGTTGAAATGCCAACCGTTGAATCCGCTACGCTGGATTCCAGCAGCTATATCAACAACTTCGGTGAAGAGATCAATGAGTTCATTTACAAAACTACCCTGACAGATAACTCGGATGACTTTCAGTACTACCGTTTCATCTATTACAATGAAGACTTTTGGGTTCCCGGAAAATCCTACAGGTATATTGAAGGCATGAGCTACCGGGATGATGAATCACTGGTTGACGGTAAAATTTATGTAGAAGAAAACATTACCTACTACGGCTATAATGGAGCTTTTTCCAACAAGCAACTGGCCGTTCTAAGCTGTAGTGAATCTTACTACCGTTATCACAAGACACTGCAAAATCAGTCGAATGGGAATCCCTTTGCGGAACCGACGCTCGTTTATAGCAATGTTGAAGGAGGATTGGGTGCGTTTGGAGCGTATAGGATGACGGTGGTGGATTACTAGGGGATGGTGAATGGTGAATAGTGAATGGTGAATGGTGGCGCGCGGCATGCATTCGCCACTCGCCACTCGCCACTTCTCATTACTTTTGCCGCAAACAAACCAACCTTGTCTTCCTTACAATCTACCCTTGCTGCGCGCAGCAACGACTGCTGTGAACTTTGCGCAGCATCCACGTCACTCACTGTTTACAGCATTCCGCCGAATAGTGATGAAACTCCCGATGACAGTATTTACATCTGCGAGACTTGCCATGCGCAGCTCAACAAACAAGTTCCTTTAGACGAAAATCACTGGAATTGTCTGCTGACGAGTATGTGGAGTGAACATGTTCCCGTGAAGGTTGCCGCATGGCGACTCCTTCAACGCATGCGCAATGAAACATGGGCTGCAGATGCACTTGACATGCTCTACCTCGATGATGAACAACTCACCTGGGCGCGATCAACCGGTGATCATGAAATGGATAGCGCTGTTGAATTTCACGTGGACAGCAATGGTCAGCGACTAAGTGATGGAGACACCATTGTTCTGGTAAAAACCCTCGACGTCAAAGGCACCAGCTTCAGTGCGCGCGCCGGTACCGTGGTCAAAAACATTCGCCTCGTTGCTGATAATGTCGAGCAAGTGGAAGGTAAAATAGAAAACCAACAGATTGTGATACTCACCAAGTATACGCGTAAAGGTTAAGCATGGAAATTTCGCTGCAACAGGTTACATCGCAAGTCGAGGAACTCAGCAAATCGATTGGCCACTGGATGAAAGAACAAACTTCCGTGAGCGAGCACATGGCGGAAGTGAAAAGCGAAAACAACCTGGTGACCTTTGTCGACAAGGAAAGTGAGCGTCGCTTTGTAGAAGGCTTGCGCCAAATTCTTCCTGAAGCCGGATTTGTTGCCGAAGAAGGCACCGGTGAGCCGAGTGCGAGTGGACTCAACTGGGTCATCGACCCCTTGGACGGCACAACGAATTTTGTCCACGGCATGCCCGTATGGTGCACCAGCATCGGACTCTGCCAAGGGAATGAAGCCATTTCAGGGGTGATCTATGACCCCAGCAGCAATGAATGCTTTACTGCATGGAAAGGCGGAGGCGCATTTCTCAATGGAAAACCCATTCGTGTATCGAATATTCCGACGCTGGAGCAATCGCTTTTTGCAACGGGTTTCCCGTATGATGATTTCGGCAAAGAGGAAGCCTACATCGCGTTGTTTCGCGACATGATGCGCTCAACGAGGGGCCTGAGAAGACTCGGTAGCGCTGCGCTCGATATGGCGTGGACGGCTTGTGGTCGCGTGGAAGGATTTTACGAATACGGTCTCAATCCATGGGATGTGGCCGCAGGGTGTATCCTCGTGCAAGAGGCCGGAGGAATGGTTGCTGATTTCTCGGGGGGCGACAATTACATTTTCGGTGAAGATTTAGTGTGCACGAATGCCCTGGTTCATAAAGAAATGCTCAAGAAGATTTCGCACTACTTCAACTAAAAAAGCTCCGCCGAGGCGGAGCTTTTCGTTATAAATTCTCTCAATCATTATCTCACGATAAATGTTGTTGTAGTTCCGTTTTCTAATACAACATGGTATAGACCCGCACTCCAAGCTTGCGTATCAAATTGCACGCGTGCGCTTGGCTGCTTGATTTGAATCACAAGCTCACCCATGGCATTGAACACACTCAATGAAGCCGGGTTCTTATGTTCAATGGTAATCAATCCATCGGTTGGATTGGGATATACACTCATAGCGCTGCCTTCTGTTTCATCCACTTGAATGGCACAACCGGCGCAATATCCAAAGCATACCTCAGGCATAGTAATGTTGTTTTGGTTGGTCGTTACCGTGCGGTTGTAACCACCAAAACCATCATCTACACCACATTCAAATGGGACGGATTCAGCGAAAGCGAAATCAGGGCCATTCAGAAACTTGAAGAACTGCTGTTCATTCTGACCGACGGTAATTACAGAACGATAAATGGCCGGAGAAATCTCTTGCATTTGCGTTGCTGATGCTGAAAATCCATTGAATGTTCCGGCCACATATACGCCCGCTGCATTCACCGTTTGCTGACTCATATCGACAGTGAGTGTCAGTTGAACCGTTGGAATAACTACGCAAGGTCCACACGCTGCAAAACACTCCACCGGAATTTCTTCATTGGTATTTCCAACCAAGAAACTGCGATTGTATCCTCCGAACATATCGTCCACTCCGCACTCCATTGGAACGCTTTCCCATGCTGTACCATTGACGAATTTGTAGGCGATCACCTGACCGGCATTCACTGCGATTGGCAACTGATAAAGAGAATTACCCAATGGGATCATAGCTTCCGGTGTCCAACTATTGAATGAGCCCGCAACAAAAACTTCATCATTGGTTACGGTTTCGTTACTCATGTCAACATTCAGGGTGACAATCACCAAACTCACCGGCAGACAATCTGCGCATGAAGAAAAACAAACCGTCTGCAGGGTTGTGTCGTTGCTTCCGATCATGAGCGCACGATTGAAACCACCCAATCCATTCGCAACACCACAATCCGCCGGAACCATTTCCTCAGCCGGCCCCCATGCATCGCCATTCAGGAACTTATATTGAACATCTGTATTCTCTTCAATGATGGCAGTGAACTCGTAAACACCATCCCCATCATTATCGGTCATTTGGGAAGCGCCGGGTGTCCAGCCTTGAAAGCTTCCGGCGATATGCACGCCGGCAGCACTCACGCTCTCGTTGGCCATATTCACACGGAAGGTTACATTCACTGTGGTTGGCTCTACAATTGGCTCACAATCGATGCATTGACCGAAACAACGCGGTCCATAAATAGCGTCCATATCACCTACATAGAATGTTCGGTTAAATCCGCCAAAACCATTATCAGCGCCACACTCAGCAGGAACAACCTCGGCTAAGCCCCAATCATTTCCATTGATGAACACGAACTCAATCGTATCCATTGCCGGAACTTCCAATGTTACTTCATAGACACCATCAGCATCCAAATCACTCATCGGCGTTGCGCCAAGCGTCCAGTTCTGCATGCTACCAACAATTTGGACTCCGTCAGGGCTAACCGTTTCATTGGACATGTTCACCAGGAAGGTCACATTGACGTTGGGCTGAATAATCGCGCAATTTTCGCATTGACCGTAACACACAACAGGAGCTTCAACATCTGAAGTGCCTACTTCCAACACACGATTATAGGCCCCAAAGCCATCCGGTAAACCACAAACAGATGGGACAATCTCGGCATCTGTATCCATATTTCCGTTGATGAATTTGTACAGCATATTCGCAAACTCGATTACCTCGACTGTAGCCTCATATACACCATCACCATCGGCATCTGTCATCGGTGTAGCCGATGCATTCCATCCCTGGAAATTCCCCATGACATGAACACCATTCGGTGACACCGATTGCTCCGACATGTTCACTTTTAATGTTACTGAAATTGTTGGTTCAGGAGCGATACAATCTGCACACTCGGCAAAGCATACAGTTGCTGCAGTTGTGTCGGCATTGCCCAAAACCAAGCGTCGAAACATCATACCTTGAACCATGAATCGGCAAGCGGTGGGAACGACTTCAGCATCGGCGATTCCCAATCCATTTTGGAAGCGATAATTAATCACTTGATTTGTATCAAAGGGAAGAGTTGCTGTATAAACGCCATCGCCATCACCGTCGGTCATTTGCTGCGAAAACGGAGAGTCCACTGCTGGTATACCCACTACGTAAACTCCATTAGGGTTAACGGTTTGCTGTTCCATGTTCACTGCAAAGGTGATATTCGCTGTTGGCGGTGGCGGGCAATTTTCACAATCCGCAAAGCACACCGGACCGTAGGTAAATGCGGGAGTTGTCGGGGTAAAAAAGCGATTGTAACCTCCTACGGTGTTATCTGTTCCGCAGTCTGCAGGAACCGTTTCATCTAATCCGGCCCCCCAGTTGTTGCCATTGATGAACTTGAATTGAATCGGAACTCCCGTAGGCACCGTGGTAGTGTATTCATAGATACCGTCACCATTGGTATCACTCATGGCTGTTGCGCCGGGCTGCCATTGCGGCGACTGAAACGTACCGGCAATGTGAACTCCGTTGGCATTTACCGTCAATCCTTGCATGTTGACCAAAAAAGTAACTGTCGATTGTGCTTGAAGCATCAAAGCAGCCAAGAAGGCTGTTGCGAAAAGAAGTAAGCTTTTCATAATGGGTTAATGGTTAATGGGACGAATATAAGTGTAGAAAATACACTTAGCATTACACAAACAACTTCTTAAAAGGTCTTTCGTTTTTTTGTGTGTTGGGACGACCATCTTTTGACGACCTTGCGAGCGCTCATGTCGAGAAGAAAATTATCTTGTTCGTTAGTAGTGTTGATGATGGCTTCATCAGCCGAACTGTTTGCTCAGCAGCCGACCGATACAACCAAGATTTACATTGAGGGAATGCTGCTCGATGAAAATGGTCAACCCATTTCGAATGCGATTATCATCAACCGCTCTACGAAAAAAGGCGCTTTCGGCAGACCCGACGGCAGTTTTTCCGTAGAATGTTTGCGCAAGGATACCCTGGCTATTACATCGTTGGGATTTCAAACACGCCTTATTAGTTACCGCGATTCGCTTGAGCGGAATTCATACCAACTGCGACTGTTTTTAGATACGAGAAGCTACATGCTTTCTGAAGTGGAAGTATTTGCCCCGCGTGATCTGGAACAAATTCAGGAGGACATCAACAAATTGGGGTATAATGAAAAAGACTATATGCTTAGCGGCATCAATGCCGTGCAAAGTCCTATAACATTTCTCTACCAGCAATTCAGCAAAAAAGAACAATCCAAACGGCAGGTGGCCTACATGGAAAATGAAGACCGTAAACGCGAGTTGCTGAAAGAGTTATTTCGTCTATACGTCGATTATGACATCATCAGTTTGACTGACGAGCAGTTCGACGATTTCATTACCTACCTCAACGTGTCGGATGAATTTCTCATCAACAGTTCGCAATACGACTTTTTGATTTTCGTGAAAGATCGCTTTCGTGATTACAAAATCCACGTGCGGCAGAATACCCGTATGCAATCGACCGACTTTGACTACGATAAGGATTAGTGCTAATTCTTGCGTTTGAGGGCCGTCACAAATCGTCCCCACGCTGCTGCATCCAGCAAGTTTCCTCCGCTTCGGAACCCACCATTGTAGCGCGCAATCATCGTTGCAGAAGCTTCTGAATAGGCTTCTGCTGAAAGGTCTCTTAAACCGTCATAGTTGGACACTGATGCCGCTGTTCGGTCAAATCGAAAATAGCCATCGCCCGGGAAATCCAAAGCCAACACTTCAGCCCTCAGTCTTGCCGGAGATGGATAGGGTAAAATATCCACCGTTGGCAACAAGACTTGCTCAGACTCCATCCATTGTACGATGGAAATATGATTAGAAGTCGCATCATCGGGAATGACGTAGAAGGATCGCTTTAACCCCAGAAAAATAAAGTTCAGTGTATCCCCTGTAAATACAGGCAACGTAAAATAACCGGTATGATCGGAGAATGTCCCGCGGTTATCATGCGACCGAAATACAGTGGCGTAAGGTACAGGCAGAAGAGAATCCGTGGCAACAACAACCCCTGACACCTGTATAATGCGGCGATCTTGAGCAGTCAACTCTCCGACTGCTATTGCCATGAAAAAAAGGACGGTCAAAAACTTACCCATGTGCGGCAAATGTAGCGGATGCACATCAATAGCCAATTGTCATTCGTTAAGTCCTGTGAAAGGTCATTGGTGCATGATGCCACTTAAGGCAGCAAATGCCTAAAAATTAAGAAACGTAAAGTTTTCGGGAGAAATAGACAACAGCAGTATGCTTATTTAGAATGAACAATCGGAATGGTATACGAGTCCTCCAACTTGACCATAAAATCATTCAAATCACCGGCGACATGTTCATCACGCAGCGTCACAAAATGGTTGTAACTCAGTGTTTGCAAGACATAGCTATGACCTTTCAAATAGTCATTGGAAAGCTTCAACTGATGTAAATGATCTAACTCCAGCGCCTCATTCAAATCGAAAGCAACATAGTGATCAAGCTGAATGTCATAAGATATTCCTGCTACGTGTCCACTAATATGAGTGACCCAGAAAGCCGGGACACGCACCAAATCGGTCCGCTCATGAATAAGATGACCTAGTGTATAGTAAGGATAAATCATCTTTTCCCATGATCTACCGGTGGCCTTCAATACGGCCTCGAGCTCATCCATTTTCCCGCGAATAATCGATGCCTTTCCTTCCTCAGCTGTCGCCTCAAGCCAATTCCAGCCATCCTCTTTATGAAGCCATTCACACGGACCAAGCTCAAGTTTATAATCAAATCCCGAGGGCAAATCAAGGACATACCCAGGGTAGTAATAGTCCAATCCTAAGCGCTTGGCCATATCGATTTCGAGCAACATGGTGAATGTCCCAAGACTAAATCGGGCATATGCGGGATCGTACAAGCAAAGGATGGACGCCATGCTGCTTTCGCCGGCATCGATGTAACTCACAGCAACGAGCTTTTCGCCATCATAGACACCTATTTCCATGGCATCAATCTCAGCTCCCATTCGGGGAGAGAGCAGAATATCTTCAAGGGTTTCATGCACAAACGCTTTGAAGCGGTGCATTTGGCCTCGGTACAATTCCTCACGACGCGCATCCACTCTGGGTGTTCCCACTCTCAGCGTAAACCGCTTCATGTTTTTGCGAAACAATTTCGCATGCGAGCGTCGCATACTAAATGACCTGACCGGAAACCTAATGTTGCGGATGCCGTATACCTGTTCGTCGATGCAGACCACTTCGCTGCGGTAGATGATGCCCGTGCCCCGAAACCACCCTTTGCCCAACAGGGCATCGTAATCGGTGCGGCGCAATCCGTGAATGGGAGCAGTTTGGACGAGCATTATGGCGAATATAACGCATTTGTATACAACACAAAAAACGATAATGTAACAGTGCTTAACGGTTCGTTCACGTCGGCTTCATACCCGCTTGAATTTACCTCGGGCATCTTTGTAACAACCAAACTGAATACCCATGACACACACCAACGTCATCCTGCAATTTCTTGAAAATGGCATGTGTAAAAACATCCAAGCCCGCATCCTGAAGTTGCAACGAGAACAGGAACAAGAGGTACTTTACACCCAGGACGGCCTGCGCATTCCGCTGGACAACATCCTTAGCATCAATGGGCTGAGCTGGCAGTAAGCCGATTCACTTAAAGTATTCGTCGAAATTTTGAATGGAATGTTGGACATTCCATTTTTTGTGTACATTTGCTTCCTTACTGAAATCTAAAAACATGAAAACAAAGTTGTCTGTACTCCTTGTACTCTCTAGTCTTTGTATCTATTCCACCGCACAAATTCAGGTTCAAACCTACCAACACGAAATCAGTTGTGACATTGATGCGTTGCAAGATTTGCCCACTATTAATGCTACCTCACCGAATGGAAAAGTTGCCATCGCTTATGACGAGCATATCTACTCCGGAGGTTGCCTGGGCACGCTAGTCAGAACGTTCAAGTACACCGATGCAAGCGGCAATACCGCGGAGGCGCAGCAAATAGTGCACATCACCGACATGCAACCTCCCAGATTACTCGGAGAGGCCCCAAACATCTCCACAACGCACGACATGATTCCTGAACCGGCGCAGTTCGCGGCTGTCGATAACAGCGGAGAATCCTTTGATGTCATCTTTAAAGAAGTAAAATCGGAAGGACGCATCACCCGCTCATGGACATGCACCGATTCTTGCGGCAACATTGCACGCAGAACCCAAATAATTACACTGGAATAAATCGTTTCACTTTATATTGAACAAGAG
>JBKCDO010000124.1:0-8117 GCA_046304755.1 Flavobacteriales bacterium | reverse complement strand
CACATCACTGTACCAGTTCTGTTCGGTTTCAGTTTGGGCTTGAGCCGCGCTAATACAGGCGAAAAAGCTCAGCAGGAAAAGTACTTTTTTCATAGTTCAAAGATAAGTTTATTCGGCAACGCAAAATACCCTGCGTTATTTAACCTCTTGCATCAATTTGCGAATGAGCGGAGAAATCAAGATCAATACAACGCCTGCGATTAGCGCATACCAAGCGAAATCATAATAGCCCTGGGTGTAGATATTCAGTTTCTCAACGGGCGATGCACTTTCATCCGGAGAGATACTCGCTCCAAAAAGTCCGGCAACGTACTGCCCGTAAGCACTGGCCAAAAACCACATCCCCATCATGAAGCCCTGCAAACGATCGGGGGCCAACTTGGTCATGATGGAAAGTCCAATAGGCGAGAGGCAAAGTTCACCGAGAGTCACAGCGAAATAAGCGAAGGTGAACATGTCCAGCGACGAAATACCATTCGCATCGGCGAAGAAACGACCCGAGAAAAACAACATGTATCCCGCACCTAAAAACAAGAAGCCGATACCAAACTTTACCACCGTGTTGGGCTCCATGCCGCGCTTGGCAAGCCACACCCAAATCGTTCCTGCCACCGCAGCAAAGGCAATGACAAAGGCAGAATTCGCGGAGTTGTTGATGCCATTGGGGTCCAAATGCATGAAGCCCAGCAATTCATCACTCAAGTGGTTGGCGGCATACAAACTCAATGATCCTCCCGCTTGTTCGAAGATGGCCCAGAAGACAATCGAGAAGAAGATGAAGAAGAGGGCAGCCACGAGTTTCTTCGCTTCTGCTGAAGTCCCTCGGGTCATTTCATATCCCAGGTAAATCAAGCTAAACGGACCAATCAAATACATGAAGTAATCGGTGTACACCGTATTGGCCACCATAATCATAATCGCGGGAATGGCCAACAAACCACCTGCGTAAACAAGAGCATCTTGCCATACCCATGTTTTACCAATGGCATTCTTCAGCGGAGAGAGACCAATCGGCCCCATCTGGTGACGCGTGCGAGTGAAGGTGAGCAGGCTGATGGTCATGACCAAAGCGGCCAATCCGAAAGCTACGTTCCAGGTCAGGTCTGCGGGAACGATACCCGAAAGAAAATCTCCTTTTCCAATAGCAATACAGAAGTAACCTCCGAGCAGCGCACCCACGTTGATACCGGCATAGAACAACGAGAAACCATCATCTCTGCGGCTATCGCCTTGCTTATACAGCTGGCCCACCATGCTCGAGATATTCGGTTTAAAGAATCCTGTGCCCACTACATTGAAAGCGATCCCTAAAAAGAAGAACTCCTTGGGGTCGATAGCGAGAATGATACTTCCCGTGATCATCAGCAATCCGCCCCAGAAGAGCGACTTGCGGAAGCCGAGAATCTTATCGGCAAACATGCCGCCGATGAAGGTAAAGGCATACACCCAGGCTTGGGTGGCGCCATACTGCAGGTTGGCGGCCTTGTCGTCCATGAGCAACTGTGTCACCATGAAAAACGTGAGCATACCGCGCATGCCATAAAAGCAAAAGCGCTCCCACATTTCAGAAAAGAATAAGTACCACAATTGTTTGGGATACTTTCCCTCAAAGGTTTGAATTTGTTCGATGGTTTGCATATTAGTGTATTCCTTTTTCGTTCATGGTTTTGTTGAGTCGGCCCAGTAACAAGAACATCAAGGCCGTTGCACTCAAAAGTAAGATAAAGTTCACCCAGAAGAAGTCGGTCTTGTCGTTGTAGCTGTCCCACATACTGGCCAACACGCCGCTGAGCTTGTTACCAATAGAAGTCGCCAAGAACCAACCGCCCATCATGAGCGAAGTGATGCTCGCCGGGCTGAGCTTCGATACGAGTGACAATCCCATCGGACTCAAAAACAATTCGCCGATGGTAATCACGCCATAGTTAGCCACCAGCCACCAGGGGCTCACTTTCTCCGTTCCATTGGCTCCTGCTTTCACCGCGGCAACCATCACGAGTACAGAAAGTCCGCTGATGAGCAAGCCAAATGCAACCTTGGCCGGCGTCGATGGCTCGGCATTGCGCAAGCGTAAGAACGAGAAGAAAGCAACCACCAAAGGTGTCAAGAGAATTACCCAAAACGGATTGATGGACTGACTGAGATTTGTTGCCCACAAGCTCACCTGAGTGCCTTCCGCCGGGCGTTGTTCTTCCGTGGCATTTTTAAAATAAACGGGATAGTCGAAGGTCTTCTGCACCTTGCCGTCTTCCATGATGAGTCGGGATTGATCATCGTAGGCGTCGATGCTGTCTTTGACGTAAGTGAGTTTTTTGGAAAACTTCAGATTGTCGGTTACAGTGGCCATCGTTCCGGTCACTTCGCGATCGGTATAGCGATCGGCCCAGGTGTTGAGCGCAGAACCATTCAGTTTGAAGACCGCCCAGAAGAGAATGACCACAGCGAAAATGGTGAGCAAGGCGCCAATCTGCTTGCGCTCGTCGGGACGTGCGCGGAAGAAGAGCGACGCGTAAAACAGAATCACCGGTACGCAAGCGAAAATGAACGCGTCGGTGCTGTCGCTGCCGAAAATCGCAGCATTCGGATTAGCTGCTGATTCTACCCCTTTGATGAGCCAGCCGATGACACCAAAAATCACGGACGGTACTAAAATGAGCAGTACGATTTTGCTCAACGGCATGTCGCCGGGTTGGGTTCCCTTCGCATCGGTATGGCCTTCGTAATGGCGCGTACCCAATAGGAACACAATCACCCCGATGACCATTCCCACGCCGGCCGCGAAGAACGCCCACTGCCAGCCGAGCAGAATCATGAGCGCCGCACCGAAGAAATTGCAGATGAAGGCGCCGATGTTAATCCCCATGTAGAAGATGTTGTAGCCTTCATCTTTCTTGGCTTTGTATTGCTCGTTGGAATAGAAACTACCGAGTAAAGTCGAGATGTTCGGTTTGAAGAATCCGTTTCCGAGAATCACCAGTGTCATGGCCACGTAGAGCATGGGCAGCGAGTGAATGCCCATCATCATGTATCCGGCTGCCATGAGCAATCCGCCGATGATGATGGACTTGCGGTAACCGAGGTAACGGTCGGCCAACAAGCCACCGATGAACGGCGTCAGGAAGACCAGCGCGATAAACGTTCCGTATAAGTCGGCCGATTCTTTCTCCGTCATACCAAAGCCCGTCTCACGGTCTTTGAGGTACAACGTAAAAATGCCGATCATTAAATAATACCCGAATCGTTCCCACATTTCAGATAGGAAGAGATAGGGCAGGGCTTTGGGGTGTTTGGACCACATAGTTATTAAGTGCGAGGTGCGAGGTGCGAAGTGCGAAGTGCGAAGTGCGAAGTGCGAGGTATGCGATTTTCATTCTTCGCCCTTCGCCCTTCGCCCTTCGCCCTTAGTCCTTGCTTTCGGTTGCCATCATCTTCTGCAGCGCTCTGCTGAGCACAAACAGAATACCGGCGGCGATGCCGGTCATGATGATGAATACCATGAAGAATTGATACAAATTGGTGATTTCATAGCCAAGCATGGTAGGCCAAACCTGATCGGCTGTTGGTTCGCTTGGCGGGATGAGCGCGCTGAGTGTGCCGGCAAATTTGTTGGCTGCAGCATTACCCAAAAACCAGGTGCCCATCAGCAAAGAAGACAAACGCAAGGGTGCCAGTTTTGATACCATGGACAATCCGATTGGAGAGAGGCAAAGCTCACCCATGGTGTGAATGACGTAGAGGGCAATCAACCACCACATGCTGACTTTCTCGCCTGCACCCAGACCGCTCACGGGAATGGCGATGACGGCATAACCGACCGCTACCAGTGCCAGACCCCATGCCATTTTAGTGGGCGATGAAGGTTCGAGATTCCGTTTGTGCAGGAATCCCCACAACATGGTGAACGGCAAGGCCAATGAAATAACGGCCAGCGCGTTGACAGCTTGAAAATAGGCAGTTGGCATTTCCCAACCGAAAATGTGACGATCCGTTTGGCGGTCGGCGAACAGTGTCAGCGAAGCACCGGCTTGTTCAAACGCACCCCAAAAGAAAATCACGAAGAATACCAAAATAAGGATGACCACTATGCGCATCAATTCATGGCGGCGCAGGCTCTTATCGGTCAGCAAAATGATAGGCATTACAGCCATCGATCCGTAGATGAAATAACTGATGATATCGTATTCAGCACCAAACCATTGTTTAAAGTTGAGCATGAAAAAGATAATTCCGATGGTGCCTAGTGTCATGGCAATCGCTTTCAGGTCCATCGGCTTTACAGGAAGTCCAATCTCGTTTCCATCCTCCGAGATAAGATACTTTTTCTGAAAGAGGATGAAGCCAATTAAACTGAGGAGCATACCGACACAAGCCGATAAGAATCCCCATTTGAAGTTTTCGCCAAATGACCCGCAGACAAAAGGCGCAATGAATGCACCGAGGTTAATTCCCATGTAGAAAATGGTGAATGCGCTATCGATGCGGCGATCGTTGGCCGGGTAGAGCTGTCCAACCATGGTAGAGATATTCGGTTTGAAGAATCCGTTTCCGATAATGATGGCTGTTAAGCCCATCCACATCAGTGGAATTCCACCCTCGGCGCCGGCCCCTGCCGATAGGAACATAAAGAACTGTCCAATTGCCATGAGGAATCCCCCGAGGATAATGCTCCGACGATTACCTAAGTAGCGATCGCATAAATAGCCACCAAGCAGTGGGGTCAGATAAACTAGTCCGGTGTAACTACCATAGATTTCAGAGGCGTCCTTGTCAGAAAGACGCAGGGCATTGGCCATGAATAGAATGAAGATGGCGCGCATGCCATAGTAGCTAAAGCGCTCCCACATTTCCGTGTAAAACAGAAAGTAGAGACCCTTGGGATGTCCTGATTTGGCTGAAGATGTCATAGTCGTTTGTTTGATGAAGGCCAAACTTAAGGGAAAATTGAGTTGGGAGGATTAAAGGGGGGAGGATTGTAGGATTATAGGATTGTAGGATTGCTGAATGAGAGGCTCTCGGCTACGCTCTGGCACCCCTACAATCCTACAATCCTACAATCCTATTATCCTTCTTACTAAATTCTTCCGTCTTGTCGTTTATTTGTGGCGTTAATTGAAACACCACATGAGAATGAAATCCAACTTGATGGTCTTTTCGATGGTTGCCGCTTTGCAATTGCAAGGGCAGACCACAGAAACGACTATACCATTTGAAGTAACCCGTGTTTTTTCCTCGTCACTGGCCGCGGGCCCGTCTACTTTTCGCGACTTTGCCACCTCGCCGCTTTTCTACAAAAGCAGCGCACTTTCGGGACAAATCGCATGGACTAAATCGAAGGAAAAGTGCGAACGTAAATGGTCGATGCGCAGCTCTATAGCCTCCACCAAGCCTATTTTGCCTGAGCTTGAAATACCGGCAGCCAAGACCAAGGCATTGTTTTCAAGCTCTGATATTGCCTATCAGAATCTCCGTCCATGGCCGCGATTCAATAAGGGCAAATGGTCCTATTATCTCGGCGGAGTGGGTATGTCTACGTTGAATTTCCGCATGAACCAGGCGCTGGGAAATAGCGCAGTTGGTATTGAAGCCTTTTTCAATGCGATGGCTGCCGCAAAAATGAGCTACGATTTGAGCCATGAAAAAACAGGCACCCGCAAGCTGCTTTGGATGAAACGCGAAGTGAAACCTACGACTCGTGCACTTTCCCTGCAATTTAATATCGGTCTGCTCAATGCTAATTACCGTCAAGCATACGACTATAAAGGTTTTCCCGAGGTCAATGGGGCCAAACTCAATCCCTTTAATCTGGTCTTGAATAGTTCAGCTTGGGCTGTCAATGGCACCCGCTTTAGCAGCGAACTGGAGTTTCGACGTTATCAGTCAGGCGGCAACGCCGTTTCCTGGTCGTATGTGTGGGATGCCCTTAGTGCGCCCGGCCGCGAGCACCTGTTCCAGATGTCGGCACATCGCATCCAACTCACACTTCACTTTAACCGCAAGAAATAATGAACAAGCTATCCTATATCTCATTGGCTTTGGCTGTGGCATCGCTCACTTCCTGCGAACGTATCTTCTGGGAAGAAAACTTGGCATCGAATGATCCTCGAGAAAATTTTGAATACCTGTGGGATCAGGTCGATCGCCATTACAGCTATTTCGACCTGAAGCAAATTGACTGGAACGAGGTGAAGACGCGATACAACGACTCTATCAGCGATGGCATGAGCGAGGAGGAGCTCTTTCGTGTTTTAGGAAATATGATGAATGAACTGCGCGATGATCACACCAACTTGGTTTCGCCGTTCAATATCTCCATGTATGAAGTATCGTTGAACCATCAGCCGAATTACAACGAACGCACTATTCGCGATTATTATATTCCGGAGTTAATGCACACCGGCTCACTGATGCACAATTTTGTCGACGGTGATTCCATCGCGTATGTGCGCTATTCCAGTTTTATGTCGCCCGTGACGAATGAAGACATGGACTTCGTGTTAAATCGCTATGAAAACACCAAGGGTCTGATTCTGGACCTGCGTGCCAATGGCGGAGGAAACATGTTGAATATTCCGATCATTATGGAGCGTTTCGTGGATGATCGAGTTTTGACGGGTTACAACGAAACGCGCAATGGTCCGGGGCACGATGATTTTTCGCAGCCTGAGGGTTTTTATTATAACACCTACGACGGTATTCGTTACACGAAGCCTGTGATGGTGTTGGTCGATCGCGGATCATACAGCGCCACCACGTTTTTTTCACTCACCACCAAGGCGTTGGATAACGTTACGCTCGTAGGTGACACCACCGGCGGTGGCGGCGGTTTGCCCAATGGCGGACAACTGCCCAATGGCTGGACCTATCGCTTCAGCGTGTCGCGTTTGCTCGATTTGGACAAGGTGAACTACGCCGAGCAAGGCGTTCCACCGGACATTATTGCATCGTTTGACTGGAACGATTTGACCAAGGATGAGATTCTGGAACGTGCGATGGAGGAGTTGCGGTAAATAGGATTATAGGATTATAGGATTGGAGGATTGTAGGGGGGCAAGACACTCATTCTGTTGCTGATTCTGTTTCTCATTCTAAAAAAAAAATCAAGAAAGAGAAACAGAATGAGAGCCCTCGTCTAGGCTAGGGTACCCTACAATCCCATAATCCTACAATCCTACAATCCTTCATAAACTGACATTCCTCAAAGGTCATAAGTAGCGAACTGCCTTTTCTTCGTCAAACAAAAACACACAACCATGGACCAAGCTCACATCCACTTGCTCATTGTGCACCTTCCTTTATTTGGTGCTTTTTTCGGACTACTCGTATTGGCTCACGGCCTATGGCACAAGAGCGATCAGACATCGATTGCCGCTTTCAATGTATTTATCATCTCCGCTATCGGGGCGACCATTGCTAAGTTGACGGGCGAAGGGGCGGAAGAGGCAGTGGAGAACATACCCGGCGTGTTGGAAAGCGCTATCGAGCTGCACGAAGATGCAGGTTTCTGGGCGTTTGTGTCGATGCTTGTGCTAGGTACTGTGTCGATTGTGGCGCTTTATTTCACAAAGGTGAAGTCTGCTCAAGCGAATCTCCTTTCACGCGTTGTTTTAGTGTTGTCCCTTTTCTGTTTGGTGATGGTGTCACGCGCGGCATACCTGGGTGGTCAAATTCGGCATACGGAAATCAGTGGGGCGGTGGTGAACACGGCCCCTGGTGAGGCAGAGGACGATGACTAGGATGACTAGGATTGTAGGATAATAGGATAATGGGATTGTAGGGGGCATCGAGGGGCTCAGGCAAATTTCAAGCTTCAATTTCAACTAAGTTTAGAAAGTGAAACACAATCGGAGTCACAATGAGTGCGTGGCTCCCCCTATAATCCTATAATCCTACAATCCTACAACCCTCAAAAAAATCCTACCTTCGCGCCCGTGGAAACGCGCATCAACAAGTACCTCAGTGAAGTAGGCTTCTGCTCGCGCAGGGCAGCCGATACGCTCATAGAAGAACGCCGTGTGACCATCAACGGCAAAGTGCCTGAGATGGGCACGAAAGTGAAGGAAGGCGATGATGTGCGCGTCGATGGCAAACCTATCAAACCCACAGGAGAACAGCATGTC
>JBKCDO010000123.1:0-9478 GCA_046304755.1 Flavobacteriales bacterium | reverse complement strand
CTACGCTCCGAGCAAGCAGCTATTGGGCAAGCGTATCTCTACGCTTTCCGCCAATATACTCGTCATTTGGTTGATGAGCCTTGGACTTACCATCGTGTTGATTTTCGATGGCTTGAGAAAGTTTTTGGAATTATTGGGGAAATGGTCAACAAGGCACTAGCCTTCCACTTCGATCATCTTGAAAGGCACATTGACAATGGCCTCATAGTCTTCACCGGCCTCGAGCATGTCTTCATCATCTTGCTCATAGTACCAATGAATAGCAACCTTTCCTCCGATGTTTTCTAAGCGCTTGAACAAGTCCAACAAACACTTACTGCTACTGGTATTGAAGTATTCCAATTGCACGTGAATAGTGGTCTCGGTTCCGGCCTGACGCGCATAATTGTCAACCCACTCCAATAAAGGCTTGTAGAAATCAAGAGAATTTTCAGGAATAGAACGCCCCTTCAACTCCAAATGCCCATTGGCACTGAATTTTACAGAAGGCGTCTTGGTTGAGGCTATGAGCGCGATATCATCCATGGTGAAATTGTTTCCGGTGGCAAAGATGCTACAACTAACGTATACAAACTATGGAAACCTGTTAAGTTTTTGACAACGCGCAGGTGCATATCTTCGCGACTTTCGGTATGCAAGAAACTCCCCAAATACACCGTGACTGGTTCGCTTCCTGGTTTGATTCCCCTTATTACCCGATGCTGTATCGCCATCGCAATGAAATCGAAGCACAGGAATTTCTGAGCAAGCTGATGGATTTCCTTCAGCTGCCTGCAGGAGCACGTGTATTGGATTTGGCGTGCGGACAAGGTCGTCATGCGCGCACTTTGCATACGTTAGGTTATGACGTTGTCGGATTGGATCTGTCTCCGGCAAGCATCGCGGTGGCACGTGATCTAGCCTCGGAAGGCCAGGAGTTTGACGTCGCAGACATGCGCGATTTCCAACTGAGCCAATCATTCGATGCCATCGTCAACCTATTTACCAGTTTCGGTTATTTCAGTGATGAAAACGACAACGCCAGCGTGTTGGCACGTGTCTATCATCACCTGAAACCTGAGGGAATATTCGTCCTCGATTACCTGAACGCCTATCCCCTGCTCAATCGGTCAGAAGAAGAAAAACGCACCATCGTGGATGGTATTGAATTTAAAACCCGCAAATACAGTGATGCCAAATGCGTGATGAAAAACATTACCATCACCGATGGAGCTAAAACCGAGCATTTCCAAGAACGCGTGCAGCTGTTTACCCGTGAAGATCTTACAAGGCTTCTTTCGCAAACCGGATTTACGGTTGAACACGTTTTTGGAAGCTACGCACTTGATGCTTTCGAGCCTTCTATTTCACCACGCTGCCTTATTATTGCACGCAAATGACAAACGATACTCCGCTTTTTTATGCTGCTGTTTTGTTTTTGGCCTCGATGACAGGCTACGGCATTTTCATGCTCACCAGAAAACAAGCCAGCCGTGGAGTAAAAGTCATGCTCGCCTTCAGTGCTGCATATTTACTCGGTCTTACGCTGTTGCATCTGTTTCCTGAACTCTACCATGCTGATGTTCCGAATGTGGGCTGGTATGTGGTTGGCGGTTTTCTATTGCAAGTCGTTCTCGATTTCTTTTCGCACGGCGTAGAACACGGCCATGCCCACACGCATCAGCATCAAGGCACACGTTTTCTTTTCAGTGTGATGATTTCTCTCTGGATTCACGCTTTCATCGAAGGGATGCCGTTTGGCGGTGTAGTAGAAATGCACGCTCATGATCACGCCGGACATGCTCACGATCATGCGGGACACGTTCACGATCATCGCATGTCGCTACTCGTGGGAATTTCCTTGCACAAAGTGACAGAAGCCTTGGTATTCGCTGCCCTGCTCATCGGTATGGGTATGCGCACACTGCAAACCTTTTTATGGATGTTGCTATTCGCCTCCATGGCGCCGCTGGGAGCATTTGCGCACTATTATCTGGGCGTAAGTGGCGTTACCAATTTGGCAACTTTCACTCCCATGGTCACCGGTGTGCTTATTGGAATTCTGCTCCACGTCTCCACCATCATTCTTTTTGAAAGTGATGAATCACACAGCTTCAACTGGTTGAAGTTTGTGGCCATCCTCGTTGGTCTGGCCATGGCCGGATTAGTCTCTTAATCGAAGCTGTTCTCCTCAATCAATCCAATCGGCAACGAAGACGTTGGTATCGCGTGTGCGGCCGTTGTGTCGATTACTGCACCACGCCACTTTTTTTCCATCCGGAGAAAACATCAAGAAAGAATCAAACTGGGTGTCGTAGGTGATTTGCTCGAGCCCGGTTCCATCCACATTAATCATAAATATGTTGAATGGGAATCCGATTTTGCTTTTGTGATTGCTGCAAAACAACACGCGCTTTCCATCAGGATGAAAGTATGGAGCCCAGTTGGCGTTACCGAGTTTGGTGACTTGACGCACGTTGCTGCCATCTGCATCGGCCACAAAAATTTCGAGGTTCGTTGGTTCCACTAAGTCGCGCTGCAGCAGCTCACGGTATTTTTTGATGTCATCCGCAGTAGATGGACGCGATGCCCGCCACACAATTTGCTTACCGTCGGCTGAGAACGCTGCGCCACCATCATACCCCAACGTGTTGGTGATCTGCTTCAACCCGCTACCATCAATATTCATCACCCACAAATCCAAATCTCCGGAACGCGTGCTGGTAAATATGATTTTATCCCCCAATGGTGAAACGGTTGCTTCAGCATCATATCCGCGTTCATTGGTGTATTGCTTGATAATCTTGCCGGTCAGATCAGCCTGAAAAATATCGTACTCCGGGTAAATCGGCCACACATACTTTCCACTCTCCTTTACCGGTACAGGCGGACAACTATCCATGGCCAGGTGTGTGCTCGCATACAGTACCGAGTTGTTATCCGGCATGAAAAACGCACAAGTCGTGCGGCCATTCCCTGTAGAAATCAACTTGCGCTTGGTGCTGTCGGCTTGCTGTTTGGTATCGAGCACGAAAATCTGATCACAGCCCTTCGTCCAGTTCTTGTTGTCGCTCTGAAATATGAGTCGCTCCCCTTTCACATCCCAATACGCCTCGGCATTGTTTCCTCCAAACGTGAGCTGGCGCACATTGGCAAAGTGCTTTTCATTGGGATAATGGATAGGCTCATCCGATGTGCCGGATTGTGACCATGAAGTGCCGACCAAGGCTACCACGCTTAAGGTAAACAGGATTGATTTCATAAGCCGCGAAATTAAAAACGCGATGGCTTTAGCAGCAGTTGGCATTGTCACAAGCCTGTCATACCTCCGCTTGCTTACTTTTGACCCCGAAAATCACATACGCCATGAAATCATTGCTTTCTGCAGCGCTCGTCTGCTCCCTATCACTCCCCATTGTCGCACAAGATGTCAAGCTGCCCAAAGGCGCTCTGGGACGATTGGAACTTAATGTTGCCTGTTTGGCCAACGACTTCATGGAAGGCCGCGCAACGGGCACAGCTGGAGAGCAGAAAGCAGCAGACTATATTGTGCGCGATTTTCAACGTTTCAAGATGGAACCTAAAGGTGATTCGGCCTGGTTTCAGTCGTTCACCTTTGTGCCGCACGGCGCCGCACAAGTTCATCATCAAGATGGAAATGCATCACTCGGTATGGCGCTGGTGAAGGAAATCACCGGTAAAAACGTCATCGGCTATATCGATAATAAAGCAGCAACGACCGTGGTGATTGGTGCGCATTACGATCACCTGGGTATGGGGGATGAAAATTCGCTATGGACAGGCGAAAAGGCCATTCACAATGGGGCCGACGACAACGCCAGTGGTGTTTCCGTAATGCTCGAACTGGCTCATTGGCTTTCGAAACATCCTAAAGGAACGAAAGGACACAACTACCTCTTCATCGGTTTTAGTGGAGAAGAAAAAGGTCTGCTTGGAAGCAATCACTTCACCAAGAACCCAACAATTCCCTTGAATTCCATCGCCTACATGATTAACATGGATATGGTGGGTCGATTGAACAAAGACCGTTCGCTCGCTATCAATGGCGTAGGTACCAGTCCATCGTGGATGCCGGTGATTAACGGTATTCAGGTCGATAGCCTGGCCATCGTTACCAGCGAAAGTGGTATGGGAGCTTCCGATCATACGAGCTTCTATTTGAGTGATATTCCTGCCGTTCATTTCTTCACCGGTCAACATGAGGACTATCACAAACCAACCGACGACTTCGAAGGCAAAATCAATGTCAAGGGAATGGCTTCGGTAACCAACTTCATTCAGCATGTCATCGTGGCCATGGATAATGAATCCAAACCTGCATTCACCAAAACAAAAGACGCCACGCCTTCTTCATCTGACTTCAAAGTAACACTTGGCGTAATGCCCGACTACCTTTATTCAGGCACCGGCCTGCGCGTGGATGGATGCAAAGACGGACGTCCGGGAGCCAAGGCCGGGCTCATCAAGGGAGACACCATCATGAAGCTCGGTGATTACACCGTTGACGACATTTATGGCTACATGGAAGCACTTGGCAAATTCGAAAAAGGACAAACCACCACGATGCAAGTCGAGCGCGAAGGCAAGCTCATTGAGCTTACCGTGACATGGGAATAACCGTTGCGAACTTATTGGTGCTGAATCAGCACTTGAGTCGCGTGGACGCCCGACTTCAGGGTGTAAGTGCCATTGGCCAATGTTCTCACATCAAGCGTTAGTTGGCGTTGACCAAAAGTGGGAACTTCACGGACCACTTTTCCGGAAGCATCCATCAAAATGATTTCTTCTGTTGATTCACTCAGCTGCACGCGCACTTGATCGCTTGCAGGATTTGGATAAAGCGTAATGCCTTGTGCTTTTAAATCATTGACTCCAATTGCAGGGCAAATGGTCACTTCCAACGGAATGTCATAGGACTCTCCAAAGGTGCTATTCAACACGAGATTCGGAGTATACTCACCGGGATTCACACCCTGAATACCTGACAGCGTAACCTGCACCACACCTTGAGCGGTAATCGTTGCTGCGCTTGCTGTTGCAGGCTCCATTCCTTCAAGACTAACTGTAAGCGGAAAGGCCAGATTTGCATTGATATCGATGTCAAAGACGACATCCTGCGTATCACACAAATCCCAGCTGTTTTGTGAAGTGGTGATAATGGTTGGCTTGACGATAAACATTCCGTCATACATACTTGTGGCAAGCACAATTCCGCTAGGCAGATAAGGATAATTGCTCCAGGTGCCCGAGAATTGAGCGTTGTCGTTATCCGGATACAAGTCGAAGAAAGCGACTTCATTGAGCTGACTTTGAGCTACACGAATGGCATCGAGTACGCGCACACCACTGCGGTAGTTGCTTTCGAAAATGAATTGATCCAGCGCGTACAAATTGTGGTCGATTGACGGACTCGTGCCTTCATAAAAACCTTCGTAAGTCACGTTATCCAAATCGGTTATGTTGAAGATGTGGGTGCGTGTTCCATACGGTTGCTGGTCATTACCCAGTGCCATTTCATCGAGCTCATCATTCATTAAGAAATAGCGCTTGTTCTTGGTAATCCATCCCTGGTGAAAATACCCGACTGTTGCTTCGCCATTGTAATTGTATTCACCGATGAGCTGGCAATCGGTCTTGTCCGTTACATCAACAAACACGAGCTTATCATTATCACTTCCCGAGCGTCCGTTGCAGGCAATGACAATTTCCTGTCCCTGGTGATCGGCATCGGGTCCGTCATACGTCCATGCGAAACCATCGTGTGTATAGCCACTGTTTTCATAACCACCGGCATATACAGGATTAAGCGGGTCGGAAACATCCACAATGTGTTCTCCTCCACCCACAGTATTGGTTCCATAAGCATAGACATAGCCTGAAACAGGATCCACGTTGACAGTGTGGCAATTCGAAAAACCGGGATAGTGAGCAGTCTCAGCAAATAAAACAGGAGGATTCGAAACGCCATCCAATTGCGTGAGATCAAAAATCTGCATCCCATGTCCTGCCGCCTCGCTCACGATGTATAGCCAGTTTCCTCGAGATTCCACATCTCGCCATAAGCTGCTTACAGAATGAGTTGCGAGTGTGCCAATCAAGACCGGATTCACAGGGTCCGAAACATCAATGAATGATGTAACATCCGCACAACCCAGAATAGCGTACTCCTTGCCTGTCACAGGGCTTTTCCAACCCCACACATCGTTTGTATTACCGGAAACAGCGCAGCCGCATGCTTCCAAAGACATGAACTTCATGAGATCCATGTTGCGGCAAGGATAACTTCCTGCGAAGCCATTGACACAGGGCACCTGCGCTGAGGCAGACAAAGACAACACGATTCCGAGGGATGCAAAGATTTTTTTCATACTATTTTTTGAGCGTTACGAAAGTAAGACGCATCAACACAGCATGCAGGAAAAGTTGACGATAAGTTGTTAAGCCAATCGGTGATATGCTGTTAACTTTGACACATGACGACCAAGCGAGAAAAAAACATCCGACTTATTGAAGTTCCCAGCGAAGTGGGAGCCGGCACACGCGGCGCTAGCCTGGGGATAGAAGCCGTAAAAATTGCTGCCCTCGACTTCCGCTCTAAGTTTTTCCGCAATTACAAGAGTATCGTCATACCTAACGATAATCAAGCCCTTCACGCTCCTCCTGGTAGTCGCTATGCGCGACACATTCGCAGCGTTCTCAAGATGTATGAGCGTGTAGGTGCAGCAGTGCGCGACACACTGCGTGATGGACGCTTCCCGCTTATCATCAGCGGTGATCACAGCAGCGCCGGCGGTACCATCGCGGGTATCAAAATGGCCTATCCCGAATCTCGACTTGGTGTGATTTGGATTGATGCCCATGCCGACTTGCACAGCCCCTACACGACTCCAAGCGGCAACATGCACGGTTTGCCTCTGGCAGCAACACTCCACTAAGACATTTTCGACGAGAAGGTCAACGACATCGATTATGAAGTCATTGAACTTTGGGAAATGCTCAAGAATGTGGGTGATGTTTCTCCAAAAATCGAATACCGCGATCTCATTTACATCACTTTGCGTGATTTCGAAGAACAAGAAGCTGCACTCATCAAAAAGAACAAGGTCAAGGTGGTTACGACCAATGAGGTTCGCAAAACCGGTGTCACCAAGCTCAGTCGCGAACTGCTGAAATACCTGAGTCATTGCGACCGTATCTACATCAGCTTCGATGTGGACTCGATGGATCCCAGTGTAAGCCGAGGTACGGGAACCCCCGTAAAAGGCGGTATCAACGAGCGTGAAGCCGCCGACTTAATTCTGGAGCTCCTGCAGAATGAACGGACCTGTTGTTTGGAATTCACCGAGATCAATCCAACACTCGACAGTGAAAATGTAATGGCAGAAACCGTGTTCGAGATTTTACAAAAAGTAGCTCGACAGGTGGAGTTGATTTAGTGCACAGTGAACACCATGCCTTCATTGGCCAGGCTTACGTTGGAAAACTCGGCAGCGGCTTCCACTTTGAATAAATCTTCCGTGGCATAACGAGAGCTGAAATGCCCCAATATTAAACGCTTTGCTCCTGCCTCTTTGGCCACTTTTCCGGCTTGTTTGGCCGTGCTGTGAAAGGTAGATTTCGCACGCTCCGCCTCCGATTCCAAAAACGTTGACTCATGATAAATCGTAGAGCAGCCTTTTACGGCGTCAATGACTTTCTCGCTATAAGCAGTGTCCGAACAATAGGCATAGCGCTTAGGCGGTTCCGGCTCCTCACACACTGTTTCCGGCTCGAGGGTGTTGCCGTTTTCCAGCACTACGGACTGACCATTTTTCAATTGAATAATCTGACTTGGAATGAGCCCATAAGTGGCAATGGATTCCTTGGTGATTTTCGGCTTGCGTTCTTTCTCCTCAAACAGATATCCGCAACACTCAATGCGATGCTTCATAGGGAAGGAATAAACGCGAAGAGATTTGTCATCATAGATGCATTGCTTCGAACTTGAATCGACCGCAACAACCTCGAGCGGATATTCTAAAAAGGTCTGAGAGGCTTTGAGTTGAAGCTCGAGGATAGGCTTCAATTCTGCCGGACCATAGACCGTTAGTTTGGCTTTCCTTCCCAGCAAATGCATGCTCGAGATAAAACCCATTAGCCCCAGGTAATGATCGCCGTGCATATGGGTGATGAAGACCTCATTAATACGCTGCATCTTCACTTTAAACTTGCGCATTTGCATTTGCGTTCCTTCACCGCAATCCACCAGAAACAACTTATCATGGATATTCAGCACCTGTGCCGAGGGGCTGTGCTTGCCGGTAGGAGCCGCAGCGCCGCATCCGAGTATGGTTGTTTCGAATATCATAAAAAAAAACCGTCCCGAAAATACGGGACGGTTCTATCATTCGTTGAAATAGTTATCAATGCTGAATCACCAGTTTTCGAGTGGTCTTGAATGAACCACTTTCAATGGTGTAGAGATACACACCCTGAGGAAGTTCTGCGACGTCCAGAGTGATGCTATTCTCACCACGCTTGCCGGCAAAATTGCGGCTTAAAACACGCTCACCTACCATATTCACCATGGTAACAGTAACCGAATTAGCTGAAGGTGTGTTCAACGTGATGCGCGTATTGTTATTAGCAGGATTCGGCATAGCAGGCTCAACACTCACCATTTCGCTATCCACTTGGGGAACAGACAACGGTAAAACTGAATACGTGTAACCACCAAAATCGTAGGGTAAAGTGGTATCAAATCCTAATACATTTACATCCACATCGGCTTCAATAATCACCGGAAACTGACCTGGTTGATTCGGTGTTCCTGAAATCACACCGCAGTATTGTTCACCGGGTAAAAAGGAGCAACTCGCAGGATTGCACTCAAGGGTAAGTCCAAGACTAGCGATATCCAGCGTATCACCATTCGCGTTTACATAGCTCACACCTGCCAATGAGATTCCGTTCAAGGTAGCAAATGCTCCGAACGTAGGACTAATAACCGAGGCATCGACCGGCACCAGAATGTAGATTACCTGGTTGTAAGGTTGACCAACAACACCCGGCGCAATTCCGGTAGTTGTGTCGGGATAAACTCCATAGGTCTGATCACCAAAATCATGAGCCATGGGATCACAATCCGCTTGTGCAAATGCAGCACCTGCGAACAATGTAAAAAGAGGGAGTAAAATTTTCTTCATCAGATTGGGGGATTAGATATCACGTTCAACTTCTTCCATATAGACCAAATCAACGGCCTCGTTTTGTGTAGGTGTAATTTTCAATACACTTTCCAATTGTGAGATCGCGATGAGTTTCTTCACCGCATCTTGCAATCCGCACAGTACAAATGTTCCGTTCGTATCACGGCAAAGTCTGTTGCCAACGAGCAATGCGCTCAAACCCGATGAATCGATGTAACGGGTTTCACTCAGGTCCACAATCAGGTTCTTGTGTCCTTCTTTATTCTGCATAACGATTTCGCTCTTCAATT
>JBKCDO010000122.1:0-14026 GCA_046304755.1 Flavobacteriales bacterium | reverse complement strand
CATGACACGTCAGTATGGAACCTATCCCATCCCGATTACTCACCGTTCCCTGCAAGGCAATTTTTACGGAAGTGGAATCAGGTTCCTGTGACTCAAATAATAATGACTGATTATTCTGATATGGATTGCAAGCAATATCATAACGACCGTCGTTATTGGCGTCACCCTTAGCAACACTGTAGAGAAACTCACTGTCCTCTCCTTGAAAAGCTTCTGAGCTGGATGCAAAGGAACCCCCATTTGCATTTTGCAAGAGACGATTGGTCCCCGGCTGAGGTCCTGTTGCGACGACATAAATATCCTCCCACATTTTCCCTTGCGTATCAACAAACACACTTCCCCAACAGTTGGCGTTCACCGTGGCTCCCATGGGCACCGCAGCATTGGTGAATACGCCACCATTCTGCATCATTAAGACATTACCCTCGGTTGTGTTAGAAATATAAAAGTCAAAGTCACCATCGCGATCAGGATCACCGGGCGATAGTGACATCGCATTAATAGCCACATCAAAACCCGACTGCTGACTGATATCGCTAAAGCCGTCAATCCCATTGTTTTGATACAACCGATTGCCTACAAACTTGTCGTTGCTGATGAGCAAGTCCTGATCGCCATCGATATCATAGTCTATCCAAAGGACCTGGTACGTGGGCGAAACGCCATTATCAATCCCAAGTGCTGCAGCATTCTCCGTAAAAGTACCATCGCCATTGTTGTGATAACACCAGCCCGTAGCACCAATACCTGTTGGATAGTAATTGGCAATGTATAGATCCGTAAAACCGTCGTTATCGTAATCTGCCCAGCTTGCCGATGTATTGTGGGGCTCCGGCTCCGAACATGCCAACACTGAACTGACATCTTCAAATGTCATATCGCCATTGTTGCGCATGAGCACTGGACAATCACCAAACCGTGTGGTAAAAAAATCCGAGTCACCATCGTTGTCGTAATCTACCCATATCGGATGTTGAATCGCACCGGAAATTCCGGAGAAGTAATACACGGGCTCAAAGCCATCGCCCGTGTTGCGATACGTATATACGCCCATACCAACGCTACCGTAGGTCAAATCATCCAGTCCATCACGATCGAAATCGTGAAAGCTCACCCCACTCTCAACATTACCGGAGCTACTTTCCACATACAACTGATAGACCGCCGTAGCATCATAGAATTGAGCCACTGCCGAACAGAACGACAAACAGACCGCACTGATTAGTGCAGCAGCATATCCGACATAGCGGACATGCACACTCCGGTGAGCATAGAAAAGGATCAAGTTAAGGTGACCGTCGATGACTGCCGAACAGTTCCAATCGCGGTTGCTTAACTATAACGTAACAAAGTAAAAAGGTTGCCCCGAAAGAGGGGCGAAGGGCGAAGGGCGAAGGGCGAAGGGTGAAGGGCGAAGGGCGAGGGGCGAGGGGCGAAGGGCGAAAGGTGAAGGGCGAAGGGCGAAGGGTGAAGGGCGAAGGGCGAGGGGTGAAGGGCGAAGGGCGAGGGGCGAGTGGCGAAGGGTGAAGGGTGAGGTCAGAATTTTAACAGCGAGAGGCTCACACGATGGGTGGAATCTGTGGCGTTCACCGTATACAACCCGATAGGCCATGGAGAGCAGTCAAGGACGTTACTGCCCGGAGAGAAACTGCCGGAGTACATGTGTTTGCCTTGGGCATCGTAGACCTGAATAAACATAGGATGCGTCAAGTTGAGCGTGACGAACGTCTCTGTGGGGTTCGGAAAAAGACTCACCCCCATCTGCAACTCATCGATATTCGTGTCTACAATCGACTGCGAATCGGTCACTGCACAGCCATTGGCATCCGTAATTTCAACACTGTATCTCCCCTGGCCAATGCTGTCCAATACGGCAGTTGTATCACCGGTGCTCCATTCAATGGTGAAAGGCCCCTGGCCTTGCTGTATGGCAACTTCCATTGACCCGTTATCGCCTCCCGAGGCATTGGTAAAAGCCACAATTGAAGCTTCCAGTGCAGGAAACTCTCCCACAGTGACGGTCAGTTCATCGCTGCAATCATTGCCATCGGTTATCGTAAACGTATACGTTCCGGCCGACAACGCCTGAGGATTATTGCCTTGCCAATCGTAACTATACGGCAAAACTCCGCCACTACCGAAATAAGAAAGCGCTGCTGTTTGACCCACACATACGCTGTCAACACTTCCCACCAAATTCACCACCGGCAATTGTCCTATGGTGAAATTCGCTTCTGCCACGCAGCCATTGCCGTCAGTAACGACGACCGTGTAATCGCCCGGTTGGAGCGTATCCGGATCACTTCCATTGCTCAGCATGAATGTGTATGACCCCGTTCCTCCCGCTGCTGTGAAGTTGCCGGCAACGGTAGTGCCCGCGCAAATGGCCACTGACTCCGCCTGCGCAGTCAATACTTGGGGAGCCACAACGGAAACTGTTCCCTCAAAGACGCAATTGGCCTCATCGGTAAAGGTGTAATGATAATCGCCCGGTATCAGATTACAGTTACTGCTTACGGTTGAAGGACCTGTCCAGACAATGTTTGCCGGCACCTCGCCATTAGCTGTAACCGCAATGCATCCATCCGCAGCATCGAAGCAACTTGGCGGAGTTACAGTTTCTCCAATTTCCGGATTTGAAGAAGCCTCCACCGTGCGCGTCAAAGAAGCTGCATAACCGCAGCGATTGGTAATCGTCAATTGGTAATCACCCGGCGCGTTTATGACAATGCTCTGCCCATCGCTGCCATCAAACCAGGTATAAACGCCTTCCAGATTCGTGCTCAACGTAACTGTTCCTCCGTTGGGACAAATGGTCTGCTGTGAAGAGGAAATCGCTGTCGCAAAAGATGCGCCTTCCTCGAATGCATGCACGCGGTCGGCCTGAAGATTATAATATCGCTCTATGGCTCCGCTTGGCCATTGCAACTCCAGCGTATCCGCCTGAAGTGCCGACCCCAAACTTAAAATTTCATACTGCGAATCTTGTCCGAAGAAACTCTCTCCGCAAAACGTCTGCACCACATGCTCCTGGCCATTCACCCAATAGCGAATCTTCGTTCCTACGGCATCGCGATTACTCTCAACTCCCGTTAAGGACAGTTTTATCCAGTGATTACTACCGCCATTATTTTGAAACAGGAAGAAGCGAAACGGCAATACAAAAACATCCGCAAAATCCCAATAACCGTCATTGTTCAAATCGCCTTTGGCTGAGGTAAAACAATTACCGATATCATTCGCCATGCTCACGTTATTGAAGGTGTGATCAGGATTTTGTTCGAACAGAAAATTAATGTTCTGCGCAACCAGATTCGCTTGCGTAGCCACATGTAAATCATCCAATCCATCATGGTTAAAATCCATGAACATGCACCCCCAGGAAAGGGCATTCACGGTTACACCCGCTGCAGCTGCCACATCCGTAAACAACCCGGCATCGTTGCGCATGAGCTTATTGCCCGACGCAATATTGGTCAGATAAAGATCCAAATCACCGTCTGCATCGTAATCGCTCCAGGTAATTCCCATACCATCCATGTTGATTGCCAAACCGATGCTATCGCCCACGGTTTCAAAACCTTCACCTGTATTTTCAAACATCTCTGTCGGCATTCCCGCATCATTGACAATAAATAAATCAAGCAGACAGTCATTGTTGTAATCGATCCATGTGCTCATGTAAGTTGGACGATTCAAATTACCAACGTTTAAGTCGAGTGCTACATTGGTAAACGTACCATCACCATTGTTGTGCAAAAGCCAATTCACCGCGTAGTAATTGCAGACATAGACATCCAGAAATCCATCGTTGTCGTAATCACCCCATGAACTCCCCATTGAATCGGTGTCGGTGCTCGGCAAACTCAGATTCGCTGTCACTTCCGTAAAAATCATTTGATTGCCTGCAGCGGGGGTATCATTGCGCCAAAGCCTGCAACTCATGTTGGTACCGCAAGCGAAAAAATCGGAGTCGCCATCGTTATCGTAATCCACCCACTGGATTGCCTTTATCTGCGCGGAATTTTCAAAAGCATGAACAAGCATCAGTGTGCCCTGAACATTGCGGTACACCAAAATCGAAAAACCGCCCTGCCCGAGAGTTAGATCATCCCAACCATCACGGTCATAATCAAACCAACTTACACCGGGAGAATGACCTGCAGGATTACCTTCCAGTGAAAACCCGTGTTCAATTTTGGTGAACTGACTCGATGCAACGGAGGTGATGAGTGCAAGAAGAACAACTAGTAATGAGCGCATAGCAGCAAAGTTTCGTCTGTAATAAATACATCCGAAAAATAACCCACCCTATCTATGAACGTCAAATACCCACAACATTATTTGGGCAAGCGTCGGTTCATAACCATAAACCACGCAGGAGGAAAAAGAGACAACAGCATCATGGCCGGGTAACCCGCCGGTAACTGCGAAGCCCCCTTCATACTGTCGAGCAACTGATAATGCTTTGCCGGCTCCCAATGATGATCGCTATGGCGTGTGAGTTCAAAAAGCACCAGACGGCCCCAGGAATAATCAGCATTCCAGGAATGCTCCGGCTCTACATCTTCATACCGATGCTCGTTTACTTTGGTACGATACAAACCATAATGCTCGATGTAATTGACAGTCTCGAGCAACAAAACCCCCATGAGCGCGGCTCCCAGAAAACACCACAGGGCATGCATGCCGAAAAAGAATGCAATGGCACCAACCAGCAACAGTTGAATTACCGTCATGCGCAGCATTTCATTGCGATAGGAGAAAAACGAACGCTTTCCCCGACTCAACTCTTTGAGTTGAATCCGCCAAGCCGATTGGTAGGAGAAAATAATCGTTCGTATCCAGTAAAAGTACAGCCATTCATTCTTTCGGGCAGTTGCAGGGTCAGCCTGCGTGCCCACGTTGCGATGATGCCCCTTGTTGTGTTCAATGAAGAAGTGCATGTAAAGCGTACCGGCTAACAGCATTTTAGCCATGAACCGTTCGTAGGATTTCGTGCGATGGCCCAGCTCATGCGCAACATTGATCCCCAACACTCCGCACATCAACCCCATCGCTGTGATGCGTCCAATCATATCGGAGGTTGACAACACCTGCGTTTTCATCATCCATAAAAACCACAACATCATCCCCCATTGCACGGGCACTGCCAGGTAGATTACCGCATCATACAGCCATTTCGATTCCGCGGTATTGCGCTCTTCACCCGATAGATTGTGGTGCTTTACTCCCGACAACTGATCCATCAATGGAATAAATCCAAATCCGTAAATCAGCGGCAAATACGTGAGCCAGCCCGTTTGAGTGAAGCTTACCACAGTAGTTAGCGGTAATGAGTATGCTAACAAATACTTGAATGCTCGCATGAAGAAAAAATTTAGGCCGGATTCTTCTCTTTCAGAAAACGCAACAACTCCTCATCCGACTTACCTACCAAATGTAACGCTTGTTTGGACTGAACTGCCCAAGGTGAATTCGGATAAAGCTCAATCACTTTGTTGTATTGCTTGGTGGCCTCTTTGGGCTGATGCATATGCGCATCATAGATAAAAGCGACTAGATAAGCGGCTTCTGCTTTGTGTGTGATGTCTTTTGTGCCGTCATGAAAATTGGCAAACAACTCTATCGCTTTATCATATTTTCCCAGTGCATCCGCCACTTTGCCCGCTTCAAATAGGAAGCTCAACGCGAGCGAATCCTCCGCATGACGATTGTAGTAATCCTGATACGCCCTCAATAGCCTCAACCCCGTTGTCCGATCCAACACCGTGTCTTTGCGAGCCCGCTGCTCCATGCTGCGAATCTCCACCAATGCAGGGTCCACGACCACCTTTGGTTGATCTACCGTTTCCAGCACTTGCTTGTCTGCTGTTGACTGCTCCGGGCTGTCACCGCACGAGCAAACCCACAAGCTGCATGCAAATGCCATTAGGCTCATTCGAAATGTTACTGTCTTCATTTAGGAAACTTCATGCGATAATTAACGTCGACATGACCGCGTGAAATATCATTCAATTTACCCCTCAACAACGTTCGCTTGAGCGGACTGATTTTATCAATAAAAAGAACGCCTTCGATATGATCATATTCGTGTTGCACAACACGAGCGGCAAAGCCATCTAACTCCTCTTCATACAAATCCCAATGCTCATCATAGTATTCAATTTTCAGACGCGGCTTGCGCTTTACCTCTTCCCTAAGATTGGGAATAGATAGACAACCTTCCTCACAACTCCATTCATCACCCGACTCTTCCAAGATAATCGGATTGATGAACACCCGCTTGAAATCCTCACAGGTCGGGTCACCATCCTCACCCTCAGCCACAGGAGTAGCATCCACCACGAACAAGCGAATTCCTTTACCAATCTGAGGAGCAGCCAACCCAATACCATTGGCATGGTACATCGTTTCGAACATGTCTTCAATCAATTTGGCCAAACCCGGATAGTCCTCGGCAATATCCACTGCACGACGCTTCAATACCGGATCACCATAGGCTACGATGGGTAGAATCATGGGGCAAAAATAAGGGCGAAGGACGAAGGACGAAGGACGAAGGACGAAGGACGAAGGAAATTTTTCCCCACACTCATCCCCTCGCCCCTCGCCCTTCATCCTTCGTCCTTCGCCCTTAAAAAAAAAGGGCCCCGCTTGCGCGGAGCCCTTTTTCATTTTATCTCGACGAGAAGTGATTATTGCTTCGCAACAATCATGCGTTCTGTCATGATTTGACCGTCTACTGTGAATTCAACATTGTAGATACCTGAAGCCAATGGCTCAGCGAATGTTACAATGGTGTTCAAAGAACCTTCCACAGTGTAGCGGTTGGTGTAAACGATGCGACCCATCGCGTCAGTGATACGTACGAATACGTTATCTGACTCGATACCGGCAACATTCAAGTTCACCATTTCACCGTTGTTTGGGTTAGGATACAAGTTAGCAGCAACGAAAGTTGATACCTTCTCAGTACCGTCAACACTACCCTCTTCCAGTTCAGCACCGGCAGCAGTGTTGTTAACCAAAATACGCTGAACAGGACCATAGAGACCTGGACCGTATGAGAAATTCGGACGAATTTCTACATCCCAAGCGCCAGGATTTGCCAGGTTAGTCAATACACCCAATGGCAAGTATGGAGAAGCAGCAGAGGTACTGTATTCAGCCGCTATACCAGCTGAGGTACCATCTGCGCAGCTCACTACAGGCGACAAACGGTAAGTGTAGCCAGTCGCACCACAAACGAAGCTAGATGTAGATCCGGCAACGGTTGCACCTACGAGGTAGTTGCTACGCAACAACGAAGCAGGACAACGCTGGTTGAGACGAACTTCCACGTTCGGGTGGTTTTGAATTGATACACCTGTGCAACGTGGGTCAGTGCTGACACCGTCCACAGTGATAACCTCAGATTCTCCAATGCTGTTCGTCAATGAATATGTTACATCAACATCAACATTATACACTCCACCATAGCGCAATGCCAAGGTTGGGTTAGACAATACTATCAAACCATTGGTACCTGAAACGCTGGTTGGACCTCCAAGGGTTCCTCCTGTTGGGTTGAAATTGAACGTGTATGTTACACCTTGTGATGGCGCTCCACGGTAATTCGCACGGTAAGCATCACATAGACGCAAGCCAGCGACAGGGACTACCGTATTGCAACCGCTTCGCAACAAGTTCTGGACGCACATTGCGAATGCTCCTCCTGTACCCGGTGTATTGTAACCAACAGCAATCCAGTATTGTGTACCGGCTGTCAATCCACTAACATTCAATTGCTCGTAGTCGCTAGCACCTGTGCCAACGTTCTCAGAAGCAATCAAAATGTAGTTGCCTGATTCATCACGGCTGTAGAGTGCAATAACATCATCTACTGAAGATGAAGTTACTTTAATCGATACAGCAGTTGACTGCGCCGTGAAGCGGTACCAAACGTCACCGCCTGAGATTACACTACTTGCTGTCTCCGGAGAATTGGTAGCCAAAGCAGTGTTACCGTTGAAGGCATAACAGGTCGGATAAGACAAGTTCGTAGAGTTTTGAATGCTCACAGCGAACTGTGGAATATCATTCAAAATCACCGGAGGCTGAATAAATACAGTGTAGTCATGGCATTCTCCCCATGTTTCCTGAGCACAAGCGTCGGCCTGCACCAGTGGTGCTCCGTTGTCTATGCAAAGGATACGCATTTTGTGCGCACCATAGATTACGTTAGATGAAGGAATACCGAGTTCAAATGAAGCAAATGAACCTGCAGTAGCACTAGAACCCAAGAATTCAAGTGGGTCTGCAAAGTCACCATCATTGTTAACGTCAATCCATGCACCGAAGTAGTCAAATGGATAGCCTGAGCTCACTTCAATCGAGTAAGTAGAACCTTGGTAGAACGTACAAGAAGTCAATCCACTAATAGGAGCGAAGTTCTCGTAGCCATCCGGATCCAAAGTACAACCTGTACCCAAGTGACTCATGATTGCCTGACCTGCAGGGTTGAAGATTTCAACATCACCGATCTCATCACCACCTGAGCAAGCATTAGTGAACGATGGGAAGCAATACACCGCAGTTACGCTAATTTCATTATTCTCCGTAATTGTGCTGGTACCCGTGCAAGAAGTAACCTGGTAGGTCACGTTGTAGAAGCCCGGTGCAGTAAACTGAACCTGTGGATCGCGTGATAGCGCATTTGTACCGCCTACAAAGTTAAAGGTTGCAGGCGAAATGTTCCAAAGGTACGTTTCACCACCCAACTCAGGAGTTGTAGATGTCAACGTAACGGTTTGCAATACACCGCCGGTTGTTGGAGTATTATCCGAAACACTAAATGAGGCAACAGGAGGCGCTGATGCAACACCTACCGTGATAGTGGTTTGGTTATTCACTGAGTTATTGCAACCCGTTGCATTATCCGTCAGAATCAATTGATAAGTGGTTGGAGCCGATGGTGAAGCCACCGCAGTGTCCAAGTTAGTCGCACCGTCAATTTCAGCCGATGGTAACCAATTGAAGCTGTAATCCGTCGGCGGATACAAAATCCATCCTTCAGGAATAGTTACTTGCCAAGTGCCGTTTTCACGACCGACAGGAGAACCACCAACAGTACCATCGATGTTCTCAGCACCCATTACGGTGTTAGAGAATCCACCATGCGTTACTGATTGGATGTCGAGATCAATTACTGAAGTCGCTTCATTCAATGTGATGAAACCCAAGTAGCGTGATGTCAATGCCTGACCGAATCGAACTCCATCGAACTTGATGTTGAACTCGCGGTTTGGCGAAGTTCCACTTGTCCAATAAACAATCTGCGACGTCTCGCCGGAATTGTTTCGCATATCCAAGTCACCCCAGAATGGTGCAATAAAGTTGTTCGGCACCGATGGCGATGGAATTACGACGGTTGTGAAACCAGTGCTAAATGTTGCTGTCGATCCAAACTGAACGTTACCATTCGTTGAAACGTTTACAGAATTGTAGAGGGTTCCCAAGAAGTCGAAATCAAAGCCCAGTGGCACGTTATACCAACCTCCGTCATCCAATGTTCCGGTGCTCAACGGTGTATCTTCAACACCATTGTTACACAGGTATGTGAGTGTTTGACCGGTTGATGAGTTTGGAGAGTATCCCTTACCTACGATGGTAAAGTTCGAAGACGATGTGTTCGAATAAAGAACAGAAGTTCCTCCCGGACAAACAGAATCGTATTGCGCTGATGGAACAACACTAGGGAAGTTATAGCGACCAACAGAGGTTGTTGCTGAAGCGTAGCAGAAACCATCTGTTCCGGTAACTGTAAAGTTATTCGTGATGTTGATGGTTGCAACTACCGTAGCTCCGGCGAGTGTATCCAACAATGGAGTTGAATTCCATGTGTAAGAATATGCCGCATCTGAGCTAGCAACAAGCGTAGAGCTATATGAGTTAGTAGAAGGACCACAATTGATTGGGCTGCTATTGCTGATGGCAATAGTATCCGCATCTTGGTAGTTGAAGATAACCTCACGACGCGGACCTTCGCAGCTTCCGTTGTCAAGAGAAGCCCAGATCGTGTCATTGGCGCTCAATTGAACAACTGACAGACCGCTTACAAACGTGATGGTATCGGTTGCATCAAATGCAGCGCCTACACCACCGACCGCTTGGGTATAATATACTACCTGCCAGCCAGGAGCCAACGCATCAGAGCAATACCACTCTACGCCTTGAGGACCGCAGAAAGTAACGCCATTGGTACCGTCTGTATCGGAGAACAGACCGTAACCTACGATGTTCGGCAATGCCGGAATGTCGACAATCTGAACAGGGTATGAAACAGGAGAACCTACACAACCCGATACGTTATCCGTAACCTGGATAGAGTAGTTCTGTGTGCCCGGAGCAACTGCTGTAGGAGCTGCGATGATGTTAGCACTGGTTGTAGAACCGCTGATTTCACCTGCCGGAGACCACGCAAACGTGTAGTTTACCGGCGGGTTGAAGCGCCATGCTTGTGGCAACACATTAATGGTTGCATTACGTGCCTGCCAGAGGACAGAACCTACAGGAGCAATGGTACATACCGGAGCGTATGTGCTGATAGAGCCATCGCTGTTTTGAAGACCGATGGTCTTCTCAGCTGCGAACGTACCGGTACCGGTAGCTTGATCCACGTGGATTTCGATACGACCGGTAGTTTCAAACAAATGAAGCTGAGCAGAGTGCAAACCATCTGCCGTCCATCCCGGAGCATCCAACCATTCCAAGACAAACACACGGTTTGGAGTTACACCTTCTGTCCAGTAACGAACTGTACCGGTAGTTACCATGTACAAGTCGGTTGCTAATACAGCAATCGTGTTGTTAGGGAATCCTGTACCGAAATCGTATTGACCTGCGTTGAACGTAGCGTAGCTACCGAAGTTTACCACCCCGTTCGTACCAACGTTCAGTGCAGAGAAGTTTGTTCCGAAGAAGTCAAAGGTGAACCCGATAGGAATTCCTTCCCAACCGGAGTCATCCTTCGCAGCGTTCAGACCCAAACCATTGTAAGGAGCGTGTGGAGTTACCAACGTTCCGTTATCAATCAAATAAGTACCTGACACAGGGAATGTGCGATAAGCATTGGTAATACACTGCACCGAGAATGACCCTTGAGCAACACCTGATTGTACGATGGTAGAGTCACCAATACAAACGATGCTATCCACAGAGTAAGGCTGGATGTTCGGGAAGTCGAAGATTGACAGCGCCTTAACATTTGTAATCGAACAACCTGTTCCGGCATCAAATGCTGTTACAGTGGTGTTCGTTGTGGTGTCGGACGTCAATGTTACGCTTGCACCGCTAGGGCTGAACGTATCGGCAATGCCGTCGTTAGACCAAGTGTACGTGTAGTTAGGATCATTTGCAGATGACGCTGTATAACCCATGCTGTACGTTGGACCTACACCACAGTTGATATCATTATCCGGACCGTTGCTGGTGATTGTCACCGCAGGAGGAGTGTTGTAGTTGATATCAAACAAGCGACGTGTTGGCGAAGCACAAACTCCGTTGTAGATTTCAACGTAAACTGAATCGCTGTTCGTCAAGCTTGGCGTAGTATAGCTCAAACCTGTTGTCAACAATGTACCTGCAGCAGCAGCATCATACCAACGAACCACTTCACCGGCGCCCAATGAACCACCGTAGTTGATCGTTACTGTTTGCTCACCGCAGATCGTCAGGGCAGACTGAGCCGCTGAACCTGCACCAAGGATGCTGCCGTAACCGGTAACATCAGCAGAGGCAGGAACACTTGGAATTGCCAACACTTCAACGTTCACCTGAGCTGGTGAAGCACTGTTGGAGCAACCGGTTGTCTGATCCGTTACCACGAGGTTGAACGTGTTTGTTCCCACTGAGCTCAACGCATTGGTTGTGCGGGTAAACAAGTTTGTACCTGAGGCAGTACCGTTGATACTTCCGGATGGAGTCCAAGCAGTGGTGTAGTTGCTTGGTGGAGAGAAGCGCCATGCTTCACCGCTACCTGCAGCAACTGTCCATGCGTTTACGGTATTATTTGTAGGGTTTGTTGGACGGTTTGGGGCAACAGCACCAATCGTCTTCGTTGCATCTTGTAGCCCTACGATTGCGGAATTCGAATAGGTTTTCGAATCAATATAGATTTCTACTACACCCGTTGTCTCATACAATCGGAGTGATGCCGTGTACTGGGGGTTTGCCGACCAGAAATAGTAGTTATCATACTTCAGATTGAAAATTCGGTTAGGAGCATAACCGGAAGTCCAGTACTTAATGCTACCTGCAGTGGAATTACCGGCGTGTCCGTCGGCAGCCATCAGGGCAATTACGTTACCGGGGTTGTTACAGTTCGGGAAGTAACGACCGGTGGCTGGACCTGCAGGTACACAAGAAGCAGCTGTTCCTGAGAACGTAAACTGACCCAACTGACCTGTTCCAGTTCCGTAACCGGGCACAGTACCGAACATTACCAGACCATTGGTACCGCACGCTACTGTAGAGAATGAACTTCCAAAGAAGTTGAAGTTGAATCCGAGCGGGATTCCTCCCCAACCACCGTCATCCATGGTACCGCCTGAAAGCGGAACAACAGCAGTACCGTTGTTCATCAACACACTCGCAGTGCCGGGAGCTGTATTGGCAACCCATGGAATTGAAGCCACCGAGAAGTTACCGGCGCTCAAACCTGAACCTAAGTCCGAAGTAGAACCTTCGCAAATAGTGTCAGGAGTAGCCGACATGCTTGGGCTTGGGAACGGATACACCCCGATAGAGGTGAATACGTCTGTAGCACAGCCTGTGCCGGCATCTTCCGCACGTGTTTTCATCGCACTGGTTGTGCTAATGGTGTAATCACATGTGGTAGAAGTAACGTTAGAAATGGAACCGCCTGATACTACGCTAAACGTGTAGGTGTAGTTCGGGTCGTTCGATGAAGAAGCTGAAATGTTGACAACGCCACCGCTTCCGCAGAAGTAAGGTACGCTTGAAGTAACCGTAACAGCCGGAGGAGTTGTTGGAATTGCGTACAACGTACGAGTTCCGGTACAACCATAGCTATCGGTAGCAGTCACTACGTAGTTCTGGTTGGTGGTTGTCGCAACGCTCACAGTAGCGCCTGTTGGAGCGCTCAATGTGCTGTTGTTCGACCATGCATAGGTTGTAGACAAACCGGTAGCGGTATTGCTCGCTGTTACAGGAACAGCAAAGCTACCACAAGGAGTAACGGTATCATTAGGAGCAAAATCTACCACAGGGTTGGGACTCAGGGTGTAGGCGTTAGCCGCACCGGTAGCGCTCGTACCAGCGGTAGTCTGCACAGTGATGTTACCGGCGGTAACACCCACAGGGGTAACACAGGTAATTTGGGTTGTGCTGTTAATCACAACACCTGTAGCATTCACATTGTTGAATTTCGGCACAGAACCGGCAATGAAGCTCGTACCGGTAATCACGACTGTCTGTCCACCTGCCGCACACAAGGGCTGGTTCGGAGTGAAGCCGGTAACCGTTGGAGGCAATGCCAAGGTTGTAAACGAACCCGCGGCCACGTAACCATCCGTGTTTGCGCCACCGGTACCTGCAGTGATATGCGAGTAACCCGCAGTGTTACTGGTTGTGCTGTTAAACGGCTGAACACGCACGTGGTAGACAGTTCCATCGGTCAAACCGGCAAGAATAGCCGAGGTTGTTGAAACCGGATTACCCGAAAAGTTTGTCCAAGCGCAATCAGAAGCTCTTCTGTATTGCACGTTGTATCGGTCAGCATTCGTCGGAGCAGTCCAAGAAGGGGTTGCACCGCTTGCGCTGATACCCCAAGTACTATTTGCGGTAAACGTTGTCACCGGGTTTACCCATGTTGCAGACGCACCGCTCTGTGGGGTGAAGGTGAATGTCGTACCACTTGCGCTAGTTACTTGGGTGTTGGTAGTTGAGTTCAGGAGCATAGTGTCTGAAGTTACTCGACCACGACCCGCCTTAATCCAGTCGCATGAAGTACCGGCCGGTATAT
>JBKCDO010000121.1:0-18535 GCA_046304755.1 Flavobacteriales bacterium | reverse complement strand
GGACGAAGATAATCGTCCCCTATCTACACCTCCGTAGGATGGATATCATTACTTACTCACCACCAGGCGTTGAACCTGCGAGCTAACGCCGGAATCAATCAGTTGGCAGAAGTAAATGCCATTCTCGAAACGCGCGCCATCGAGCATGATGATGCCTTCTTTGTTAGTGAGCGTGCGATCTTCCAACAAGCGACCGAATTGATCATACATCACAAAGTGAGCGTCTGTCGGATTTGTCGGGAAGGAAAAGCGCAAAGCCGATAAATCGGACAATGGGTTAGGAGAAATGCTCCAGAGCGCTGCCGATGTTGTCTCTTCTACGGTGATTATGCACGCCTGATCCACACAGAAATTCACATCATAGCACAATTGGTAGCTACCATCGTTGGGATCGTACCAGCAAAAGCGAACAGTGCTTTGCCCCGGATTTCCCAGGTGACGATACTTACAGTAAAACGATGATGAAGTGTCGCCGTCTGCAATGGTCACAATCTCCGTTGAAAGTTCTCCAGTAGTTCCCCATGGGCCGCATATTTCTCCCCAACAAAACTGATGCTCGGCACCGGCAACGGTCGAGAGAATTTCTCGGCTGCAACGAACGTCACGACCTACGCCCGAAATATTGATGACATCCCAGTGTGCGCTCATCACCTCGGTGGTGTTCGATGAGGTGCCCAACACTGTGTTGGTTTCGCCACTCAACTCAATGAACTGAGCGGATGCAAAGAAGGAGGTTAACAGGCCAATGGAAAGGAGTAAATGTTTTTTCATCGTATCAAGTATTGAATAGTCAAATTTAGTGTGAGCGGCCATAGACTGTGGTTTGTCCTTTGAAGAAAGAGATAGACTCTTGGATTTTTGTTGTTGGAGAGCTTATTTCAATTTCAGTAATTGCTCATGCACTTCCTCCTCATCGCCGGGTGTATATCCCACGTGCTGCCATACGATTTCTCCTTTACCGTTCAATAAGAAGGTGTGAGGCGGAGAATTCACGCCCATGGCTTGCGAGAATGTCTTGTTCACATCCGAGAGAATGTCATATTCCCAGGCAACGGAGTTCACATAAGGCTTCACGCTGTTCACGGTGCGCTGATCGTCAATCGTCACCGCATAAATTTTAACACCCGTTTCTTCTTTCCACTGATCGTAATATTCCGCATAGGTGTTGAGCTCTTTTTTACATGGACTGCACCACGTGGCCCAGAAGCAGATTAGCATGGGCTTGCCGTCGTTAGATAGTTTGGAGGTTTCTACCGGATTGCCGTCCAGATCTTTCAGTGTTGTATTTGGAAGTGCTGCGGTTTGTGCGAAAACAGTTGCACTCAAGGCAACTGCGCAAAGGGTAAAGAGAATTTTTTTCATGGAAAAATGTTGGGCTCGGCGCTTTTCAAGGAGCATACCAAAGTTAAGGTTTTCTGACAATGATGCGGAAAGTGAATGTGGATTCAGCTGTAGAAACTGTTGCTTGATAGTATCCGGCCTCCCAGGTTGCAGTGTTCACATCAACAGTTGTTTCAAAGGCCGTCAATGTTTGACTATGGCAAAGTCTGCCTAGAGCATCGGTGATGGAAAGTTGAGCGGGTCCTTGTGTATTTGGCCGATTGATGTGCAGAACAGTCTCAACCGGATTAGGAAAACACACCAATCCATGCTCAGATGGTGATGCGACATTCAATGAAGATCCTGACTCAAAGCCGTATTGCAGGAATGCTGCGGTATTGGGTGTTTCGGAGAAATTGTATGAGCCATCGTAGAAGAAGAGTTCAGCATCTGTTGTCAGCGAATCATACATGCTGAAGAACGTACAAAATCCATCAAACCCGCCATACTGACTTCCGTGCAAACCGTCACCGTTGGTGTCATGTAAGAAGAAAGAATAACAACCTGTTACCGGCAATTGGAAAATACCGGTGATGAATTGATAAGGAATAGTATATCCACCACCGTTATAGATCACAGAATCTTGATCGTCGCGAATTTCCCAGCTGACCTCCTCAGGATAATTATCCAGCGCCAATTCAAGCTTCACAAGTTGCTGCGCATAACCAAGCGCTGATTGCGTCTGCAAGGAGTCATTGGTCGTATTTGCGTTCTGCTCACTTAATGCTATGCGAATGGGGTTATCACTGATTAAGGTGATGCCCTCGAGTAGCAACGTGTCTGAAGCATAGGTAGCTAGCTCACCGCTCCACGAGTAAACTCCACCATCAGCACCACCACTGATGGCTATGGTAGCGTTACTGAGCAGCTCAGTGCCTAGATTCTTTACGACAAGTTGTATGTCGATCGTATCATTTCCACAGTTGCGATACACCACAGGTGAAAAAATCGCCGGATCATACCCTTCGGTTATTGATTGACAGCTATTGAAAAGTACGGCTTGTTCCAGCGCGTAATATCCCGTCGCATCTGCGAAGCGAACGACACGATCGGGACACACAATCACAACGACCGGTAAATAATCAAGGCCCAACTGTGTTGCAATGAAACTGCTGTCGATTAAAGGCAGTGAGGAGTTTTCTATCCAATTGCCATAGGTATCTGTAGCCGGATTACCCGCAATGGCTGCAGGTCCTGATAATTGGGCTTGCGTATTTGACGGTTCACTTTCAATTCTCCACACCTCACATTGGTTGGTGCCATCCGCGCCATAATTCGCGGCAAATGTTTCCAATGTTTGTTGCTGATAGAACTCCCACGCTTGACTATCCCATGTGGCAAAGCAAAAAAGAACAACCGTCTTTCCTTCGTCCAATGTCGAGTACAGCGAGTGGCTGTTACCGTTGATGTCATTCACAGTAAAGTCTGCCAACAATGAACCTTCTTGTGCTTGCGCCCGAACTGCATTCAACAGGAATGCTCCTGTGAGATAAAGTATTCTTCCTAAAATTTTCACGGTTCGAATTTACTGTATTCGTGGTGATTTATCCAAGCGGTGGGCGCTTCCCTCTGCGCTTTGGCGTTGGTCTGTTTGATTTACATTTGAGGCCAATCTATAACCGTGATGAATCGGACCAAATCTCTTCTTCTTGGAGCATTGCTCATTAGCTCCTCTGTCTTCGGACAGGAAACACCGCCTGCCACTGAGAACAAAGGACAGCTCCATGGCAATGTGCAGGCGCTGTTTCAAAATTATAATCCCGATGAGGCTATTGGCGCTCAGGTGCCGGATGCCAAAGCGGCTATGAATACGTTCGGTAATTTCACCTACACCTATGGAGGACTAACCGCGGGACTTCGCTTCGAATCGTATCATAACGCGATTCTTGGATTCCCGAACCGATTCAAGGGCTCGGGTATTGGCAGCCGTTATGTGCGATACAGCGCTGACAACTTCGATATCACCGTAGGTAATTTTTATGAGCAATTCGGAAATGGATTGAGTTTTCGCACCTATTGGGAACCGAATCTTGGGATAGACAATGCCATGGACGGTATTCGCATCATCTTCAAACCATTCAAAGGTGTTGCGTTGAAAGCTGTATACGGCCAGCAGCGTTTTGACTTTGATAGTCGCATCATCAATTCAGCCGGTATTGTGAGAGGACTGGACGGAGAAATCAGCTTGAATGAAGCGTTTACTGCACTTGCAGAGAAAAAGCTCAAAGTGACACTGGGCGGAAGTTTCGTGAGTAAATATCAAGCGGGCCAAACTTTCGAACGCGATTCAACCGTATTCAATTTGCCCAATAACGTTGGCGCAACTTCCGGTCGATTGGTATTGGTTTACAAAAATCTGCTGTTCACCGGTGAATATGTTTCGAAGATAAACGACCCGAACGCTGACAACGGATACATCTACAAAAAGGGCGAGAGTATTTTCATGAATGCGGCCTTCAGTAAGAAAGGCTTTGGTATCACGGCCAGCGCCAAATACGTCGACAACATGGCCTTCCGCAGTGATCGCGATGCACTGTTGTTTGATGTACCGATTAACTTTCTACCTGCTATCACTCGACAGCACACGTATAACCTCGCAGCTACTTTGTATCCTTATGCCACAGTTCTCAATGGAGAAGTGGGCGTTAGCGGAGAACTCTTCTATAATTTTAAAAAGGAAAGCCTGCTTGGGGGTAAATATGGAACCTACATCTCACTCAACGTAGCTGCGGTCAATAGCCTCGATACTTCGCATGTTGGAGGTGCCGAGCAGTTGGTCAACGGATATCAAGTCAATTCGTTTGGCTTCGGTGATACAAAGTATGTGCGCGATGTCAATCTGGAAATTCGCAAGAAGATTAATAAGAGCTGGAACATCAATTTCATCCACTACTACTTTGAATTCAACACGCTGGTGACACCGGTAACACAAGACTTCAAAGGACTAGTCTACGCTCACATTGATGTGTTTGATATTCAGTATAAGATCAAACCCAAGCACAGTGTGCGCATGGAATTGCAATCACTGCTGACCGAGCAAGACAAAGGCAATTGGGCAACGGGATTGATTGAATACACCTTCTCACCCCATTGGTCGTTCGCGGTGATGGATCAGTACAACTACGGAAACAATGATTCCGAAAAGCGCGTGCATTATCTGTATGGAAACATCGGATACTCCAAGGGTGCCAGCCGTGTGATGATTGGCTATGGTAAGCGTCGCGCAGGAATCTTCTGCATTGGTGGTGTCTGTCGCGCCGTGCCTGCTTCCAACGGTATTGAAATTAATTTGACTTCCAGTTTCTAAAAGCCATGAAAATTCAAACTAAATTTTACGGATTGATAACGGTATCGCTGCTTGCGTTGTCAGGTTGCGACAAGATTGAAAATCCGATTGCCGATAAATTTCGCTACCTCGAGGAGGTGTATGGACCGGCACCGGCCTTTGCACCTGAGGGCACGCCGCATCAGCGGGTGCTGTTGGAAGACTTCACAGGTCATGATTGCGGTAACTGTCCGAACGGGCACGTGGCTGCCGCCGGTTTACTCGAAACGTATGATGAGGATTTAGCCCTCGTAGCGGTCCATGCCGGTTCGCTGGCTCAACCGCTTCCTCCCGAATTTCCGGATGATTGGACGACTGTGGAAGGCGAGTACTATTTGCTGACTCAGGTAGGTCAAGATATCATGCCAAAGGGACGCGTGAATCGCATGCCCGGTGCGTCTACTATTTTTTCGCCTTCTGCTTGGGCAGCTAAAGTAGGGGAGGCCATAGCGCAAGTTCCGGCCATGAACATTCAAATCGAAGCCAATTATCAGGCGACTAATCAGCACTGGAATGTGCACGTTTTCTCCGAGTGGTTTCAAAATCTGTCAGGAGATTATCGCTTAGTGGTATTGCTCACCGAATCCGGTATTGTTGCACCACAGTTGTGGTACGGCAACGATCCGGAATTCATCGAAGAGTATGATCACGAACACATGCTACGCGCCAGTGGATCCGGCGCAACCGGTTTCGTAGTGGCGTCTAATCCGCAAGGAGGACAAACACTAACCAACAGTTACACCTTTGATTGGAATTCAGCTTGGAATCCCGATAGCTGTGAGGTTGTAGCGTTTATCACGGAAGGCGATAATGGTCGTGTATTGAATGTGGCGAAAACGAAATTGATACCGTAATGAGATACGTTTTTTTAGCATTGGTGTGCATGATCAGCGCGCAACTCTCTGCCCAGGAAGGCGCATCGTCACGTCGAAATTTTACGGGTGGATTAGTCGCCGGTGGAGTGACCTCACAAATAAGCGGCGATGGATTAGGCGGTTGGGATAAGTTCGGCGTCACAGCGGGCGCCTGGGTTTCCGTTCCGCTGTCAGAGCAACTCTCTGCCACGATGAGCATGAAGTTCATCAATAAAGGTAGCCGCACCAAACTGGATACACTCACCTACAACACGTTTGGATATTATTTGAATTACGTTGAAGTTCCCATCTGGTTCAGTTATTCTGTTTCGAGAAAAGAGCCCGGTAAAATGGTGGTGAACCTTGGTCCTTACGCAGGATATTTATTCAATCAAAAAATTGTCTCCAATGGCTACGACTACAGCGTAAATCCTCCTTTCGAGCAAATCGATATCGGCATCGAGGCGGGCGTTTCCTTTTGGATTACACCCAAGTTCAGTGTCAACTTTATGACGTCAACTTCAGTGCTTCCTACGCGCCCGAATCCGGCGCAGGTGAACCCGCTGAGTTACTACGAAAAGGGCAACTACAATCAAACGCTGCAGTTGACCTTTTGCAAAGGGTTTGGTGAAAGGGCTTCAGTTAAAGCTCCTGGTGCTAGGGCTTTTTGAAGTAGTCGAATGATTGTCCCTTCACGCGTTTTTTAAAATCAGCGTAGGATCCATTGGCAAAGGCCTTCACCTCATTTACCCAAGTGTTCACGTCGCGCTCTGCATTGCGCACCGCATCATCCGCATTTCTGCCATTGCTGTACTCATTGATGTGGCCAAAAGCAGTGTAGATTTTGGATTGCAGCGTGTGAGCGTTATCGTTAATGCCTTTCTGTTCTTCTTTCCCAAACAAGGACTCTTCAAAGCCATTGATTTTTTTATCCAGTGAATCCATCGATGACTCCAGTTCCTTTTTCAGCGTGTCCTGCGCAAACGTGAGCGCACCGCGCACCAATCCAATCGATTTGCGGGCATCGCGCAGCAACTGCATCGCTTCTTCGGTTGATTCGGCCAATTGTTTAGCGCGCTTCACCAGCTCACTGTAGCGCTCATAGTCTGTTTGTGTCCAAGCAACGTTGGGCTGCATTTCAACGGTAAGCTCCGTGCTGTCTTTCCATTCGTTGAATTGATAGACAATCTTGTATTTGCCGGGCGCAGCTTGCGGACCATTGCCTTCTTCATCATCCTCTTTTTTGGGATCTTCTTTCGAAGGGAAGCGAATGCCGCGCGTATCGAACCACCAACCCACCACGTTGATTCCCGTGTCGGGTTCATGTTTCAGGGTGCGAATAGTATCGCCGGAAAGTGTAAGCACATGAATGCTGACTTTCTTCGCTTGATCTTTCTTCTTTTCTTCCGGTTTGTCTTCTTTTTTGTCCTCTTCCTTTTTTCCTTTTTTTACATCGCCGGATCCCTTCTCTTTCGTTTCTTCTTTTTTCTCTACGTTGAAATAGTAACTCAGTTGTCCGCGCGTCTGCTTGTTCTCTCCGGCGAAGTAAGTATCTGCCGGGAAGCGCTCTCCTGCCGGTTGTTGCCAGGCAGAGATATAGGCTGTTGGAGAAGGTAGAGCGCTCATTTTTGCTTCAAAGGCTTTCTCGCCATATTGAGCATAGCGTCGTAGCGGTTCAATATTATCAAGCACATAAAGCGCTCTTCCAAACGTGCCGATAATCAAATCATTCTCTCGCGGATGAATCTTCAAATCTTGTGTGGCCACCGAAGGATAGTCGTGTGTCCATTTCATCCACGAACTTCCATAATCGAAGGAAACATACAGTCCGTGTTCGGTGCCCAGAAATACCAGCTTGGTTTGTTTCATGTCTTGCACCACGCTGAGGCAGTGACCGTACACTTGCGTCGCGCTTACTTTATTGATCCATGTTTTTCCGAAGTCAGCCGTGTAGAATAAGTAAGGTGTTCGATCGCCTTGACGATAATTGTTGACCACCACCCAGGCCTCTCCGGCGTTCGCGCCAAGCGTGATTTGTGGCACCCACGCGCCCTTGGGAAGGCCTTTCATAGCGGGTGAAAGATTCGTCCAGTTCTTGCCGCCGTCGCGCGTGAGTTGAACGTTGCCGTCATCGGTTCCAACCCAAAGCTCTCCTTGATTTTTTTCACTCGCAGTGATGCAAAGAATCGTGCAATGGTTTTCAGCGTTGGTGACATCGGGTGTTATGCCGCCTGTTTTGTTTTGATCCTTGAGTTTAAGTGAATCATTGGTGGTTAAATCCGGAGAAATGATTTCCCATGAAAGTCCATGATCGGAGGAATGATGCACGAACTGCGATCCGAAGTAAACACCGTTCTTATCGAATGGATCGCGTCCAATGCCCGCATTCCAGTTGAAGCGCAGTGTCTTTCCTTCCGGATGCACAGGCTTCACGTACGACATCTTTCCTGATTCTGTTTGGATGTAATGCACTTCACCGCCTTGCGACATGGCATAGGCGTAGAGTGGGTTGTGACTGTCAGGCAACACATCGAAGCCATCACCAAAAAGTAATTCCTGCCAATCTGCCGAACGAATACCTCCTGAGTGAAACACGTATCCGGGGCCTTTCCAGGAACCGTTATCCTGCATACCGCCATAGACGTTGTAAGGCACTTGCATGTCGATGTCGACGTGATAGAATTGTCCCAGCGGAAGATTGTTGACGAAGGTCCAATTGCGGCCTCCATCACGACTGATATTCAAGCCACCGTCATTCCCTTCAATCATGAATGCGGTATTATTCGCACTCCACCAAAAGGCGTGATGATCCGGATGAACGCCATAGTAGGGCAGGAGTGTGGTCCATGTTTTTCCGCCGTCAATGCTTTCGCTAACCGTGCTGTGGAGGTAGATCAGGTGATTCTCATTGGAAGGATCTACATATAATTCGTGATAATAGAAGGGTCGATCGCCCACTCCTTTTTCTGTAACTAATTCCCAATTCAAACCGCCATTATTCGACCGGTAAAGCCCTGTTTTGGCGCATTCGATAAGCGCATATACCACCTTGCTGTTGCTGCGTGCAAAGGCCAATCCAATACGACCGAGTTCGCCTTCAGGCAGACCGTTTTTATCGGTGAGTTTTGTCCAGGTTGCACCGCCATCCACCGTCAGGTGCAGGCCGCTTCCTTTTCCACCGGATGTGAAGTGGTAAGGCTTACGCTGATAATGATACATCGCAGCCAGCATGCGGTTGGAATTGAATGGGTCCATCACCAGGTCAGCACAGCCTGCGGTGTCGTTTACGAAGAGAATATTCTGCCAGCTTTTGCCACCATCAATTGTCTTGTACACACCGCGGTCTTTCGAGGGGTTCCATGCATTACCATGAGCACCGGCATACACCACTTGCGAATTACGCGGGTCAACCAGCACGCGATGAATGGTGCTCGTGTTTTCCAATCCCATGCGCTGCCAGTGTTTGCCGGCATCGAGGCTGCGATAGATACCGGCGCCGTTGGTTTGAGAATTGCGCGGATTGCCTTCGCCGGTGCCGGCCCAAATCACGTCATGGTTTGACGGATCGATTTCAACCGAACCAATGCCAAGCACCTCTTGCTCATCGAAGATGGGCGCCCAGGTCATACCGGCGCTTTCACTTTTCCAAAGTCCACCGCTGGCCGTGCCCACATAAATGATATTCTCGTTGAGTGGATCTACATCGATTGCCGTCACGCGGCCGCTCATCACCGCAGGACCGATGCTGCGCATGTTCATGTTCTTGAAGTGATCCGGTACTTTGGTTACTGTTTGCTGGCTATACACTAGACCTGTGTATGCAGAAAGGAGCAGTAGAAGGGCGAAGAATTTTTTCATGGCGTTCTTGAAATCTGTCGATTTGGACGAATGTAGGGGGCAGAGGTGGGCACAACCAAGTTTTTCGATTTTCTTTGTTGGATAAATGAACTCACCGAGTCGCAACACCACAGACCTAAAGCGTTTTGATAATTCCTGGTATAAACCGGGCAGTGCCTTCAAACGCGCGCTGTGGTATGTTGTCAGCGCTTTGCTTTTTGAAACAGCATTTCCGTTGAGTGGTTTTAAACGCGCACTGCTCCGATTGTTCGGTGCACGAATTGGAAGTGGAGTGGTCATTAAACCGCACGTGCGCATTAAGTATCCGTGGAAACTCAGTATTGGGGATAATAGCTGGATTGGCGAGGACGTGTGGATTGACAATCTCGATCAGGTTAGCATCGGAGCCAACTGCTGCATTTCGCAAGGTGCTTTGCTACTCTGCGGAAATCACAACTATACGAAGTCAACCTTCGATTTAATGATTGGCCCCATTACCCTGGAAGAAGGGGCGTGGATTGGTGCAAAGTGCACCGTTTGTGCGGGAGTTACAGCGCAGTCACATGCTGTTCTCACAGTGGGCAGTGTAGCTACGAAAACGTTGGAACCATATGGGATTTACAGCGGAAACCCCGCAGTGAAAGTGAAAGAACGCGTCATCACATCATGAAGGTTTCCATCATCACCATCACCTATAACAGCGCAGAGACTGTCGAAGACACGATTCAATCGGTCCTGGCTCAGGACTATCCCAACATCGAGTACATTATCGTCGATGGCGCATCGAAAGATGCAACGATGTCGATTGTGAATCGCTATCAGGATAAAATTGCCACCATTCATTCTGAGCCGGATAAGGGCATTTACGATGCGATGAATAAAGGTGTTCGATTGGCTACCGGTGATCTTATCGCCATCCTGAATAGCGATGATTTTTACGCAGATGAGAAGGTCATCAGCGACATGGTCAATAGAGTTATAGAGTCTTCGGCCGACGCTTGCTACGCGGATCTTGTTTATGTGGATCGCAGCGACACATCGCGTGTGGTGCGCACCTGGAAATCGGGTGAATATCGACATGGTCAATTCATGCGCGGTTGGATGCCACCTCATCCGACCTTTTTTGTGAAGCGCGAGGTTTATGAGGCTCATGGCCACTATTCGCTGCAACTGCGTTCAGCGGCAGACTACGAGTTGATGCTGCGCTTCATGCACAAGCATGCAATCAAAGTGACTTATTTGCCTCGGGTGATTACAAAAATGCGTGCAGGCGGTCAGAGCAATGTAACGATTAAGAATCGCTGGAGAGCCAATCAAGAGGATCGTTTAGCGTGGAAAATGAATGGCTTGCAACCGGGTTTTTTCACCCTTATTCGCAAGCCACTGTCGAAAGTACTGCAGTTCATTCAGCGCTAAATCGAGTCATAAAAAAAGGGCACCTTATCGATGCCCTTTGATTTTATTTCTTCTTCCCGGGATTAGAACTTAGCACGTGAGCGACGCACGGTAGCTCTGTTTTTTACCCAGCTATACTTACTCTTGTAGAATTTCGAACGACCGCGAATCAACTTCGTGATGACCACCTGCGAAGTCACATAATTGTCTTTACGTGCAAGGGGGTTGGCAGGATCGTGCAAGCCGCGGGTTGATTGGAAGGCATCTTCTGTTAAATCATTTCCGGGTTGGTAGCGGAAATCATTCAACGACATTACGGGAAAAATATCCTCGTAAAATGGATTACCTTCTTCAAAGCGCAGTAAGGCGTTTTGCTCATCCAACAGCGCTTGGTAAGTCTGCGACTGCAATGCAAGCGCTAAATCATAAGTGCCCGAGTTATCCGGTGAAGGTTTGTTGTAATAGGTAGAGACATCATCGAGGTAATCCGAGAATGTTTTTCTCCAGCAGATTTCCCAACCGAAGCGCCATGATTTACTAAATGTGAAATACATCCCGATTCCCATAGGGATAGCGAGTCCGAAGTTGCTGTAGGTAGCACCTTCAGTGCGGTAAGGGCGTAAACTGTACCAAGTGTCATTCACAAAATCACCGGGTTTAAGACTAGTCGTGTCGGCACCAAGGCTGGCTGCCAGTTCGCTTTCAGAAGGGTCATACACCAAGCGTGCTTGTGGGTTGCTGTAGTATGCAGCAAGACCGGCAAATGCGTAGAGTTTGTAGTCTGGATTGTAAAAACCGCGGTTACCAACGTCATTGTCGTACCAAAGGGTGAATTCTGCGCGGCCCGACAATTCGAACATGCGGTTACGGAAGTTCAGGTTGCGCGTGCGACGGGGGATGTAGGTTGTGTATTGGTCTGCATCCTGAATGAGCAAGTGATCCACAGCTCCGGAAACGGCAAAACGCTTGGAGAATTTATATCGACCAAAGACGCCAACAGCGTAGCGTGTTTGACCCAGGTGCATGTCCCAGAAGTAGTCCTTGCGTTGTTGTTCTTTACCACCGATATCACCCAGGTAGTTTGCAGCCCCCAATCGCACACCGTAATCCCATTGGTACTGGGCCGATGCTGAAACTGAAGCAAAGAGCAAAAGGATGAGTAAATATTTCTTCATGTTGGATAATTAAGACTCTAGCTGCCAAGCCGCTAATGTAAAATCAAATTCCGAAAATCGAAAATTATTTTTCCATGAATTCAGTTCGTCAAACATCCGGTGAGGTTTTCGTCAGGGTCTTAGCCTTATCTTATTTTTGAAACCGATGAAAACACGAATCACAGAACTTTTTGGGATTACCCACCCGATTGTGCAGGCCGGCATGATTTGGTGCTCGGGTTGGGAATTGGCCTCGGCGGTGAGCAATGCCGGAGGATTGGGATTATTGGGTTCCGGCTCCATGTATCCCGATGTCTTGCGCGAACAGATTCGAAAGACCAAGGCGGCTACGGATAAGCCATTTGGAGTGAATTTGCCTTTGCTTTATCCGCAGATCGCGGATCACATTTCGATCATTCTAGAGGAAGGCGTTAAGATTGTGTTTTCGTCGGCCGGTAATCCAAAAACCTACACGTCGGTTTTTAAGGAACATGGTATTCAGGTTGTGCATGTAGTGAGCAGTGCCAAGTTTGCCCTGAAGGCCCAGGAAGCCGGCTGCGATGCGGTCGTAGCCGAGGGTTTTGAAGCCGGGGGGCATAATGGTCGTGAAGAAACCACCACGCTTTGCCTCATTCCGGGTGTGGTGGATGCAGTGAATATTCCCGTGATAGCAGCGGGAGGCATTTTCGATGGACGTACCATGGCGGCTGTGCTGGCCTTGGGTGCTTCGGGTGTTCAGGTGGGTAGTCGTTTTGTGGCCTCGACGGAGGATTCGGCTCACCCGGCGTTTAAGCAAACCGTTATTCAAACACCGGAGGGTGGTACCCAGTTGACCTTAAAGGAGCTTACCCCTGTGCGGCTGATCAAAAATCCGTTTTTTGCATCTGTACAATCGGCCTATGAGCACGGGGCTTCAGCGGAAGAGTTGAAAGAGCTTCTCGGTCGCGGGCGGGCAAAACGGGGAATGTTTGAAGGCGACCTCACCGATGGCGAGCTGGAAATCGGTCAGGCCGCAGCACATCTCAGAGAAATATTACCTGCCGCATCGATTGTCGATAGGATGATGCATGATTGCCAAGCGACCATCAATCGCTTGCAAGAGCTTGCCTAAAGCAGCGAGTTTCGGATTCAAGGCGTGTTGTTGAGAACTCCCTGGGCAGCATAACCCAAAGTCATTTTTTCAGCGAAGTTTTGCGATGAGGTTTGTCTTGACGTAAAAAATGGACAGCGATGCAACCTTTAAGGGTTGTTTGTCGTGTAATAAGCGTTCACTTTTTTCGTTAGGCGCGGTGCCTGATGACCAAACTTATGTTGAATCTGAAGATTATTAAGTACTGCTTTCTACTGATTTCGCTTGTGTGCACATCGGTGATGTCGGCTCAATTGGAGCCTCAACTGGATTGCATTCAAGTGGCGACCAATGGTGATGTGACGCTTCAATGGACACCATCGAATGATCCCACAGGTCAGTTCGATCATTATGAGGTGGTGTACAGCATTTCTCCTTTGTTGACATTTAATTCGGTGGCTAACAGTCTGACGCCTGTTTCCCAAAGCAGCTATACCCACATCACCAATTTACCACTCGACAACAGTTATTATTACGCCGTATTGGCGTGGTTTGATGATGGCGCCGGAGGCACAGTGGCCTATTCGTCGGACACGCTTCGAACAATCCATCTTGAGGTGAGTAATGCTTCTTTCAGCTGCGGTAATTGTGATGGATTACCTCTCTTGGAATGGAACTTACCCGCTGATGATGCCTGGTTATGGCTTGGATGGACATTCGAAGTTTATATTCAAGACGCAACCGGCACATGGAGCTTGATTACTGTTCTGCCTTCTGATTTGACTGAATATCTCCATTACATCTATAACTGCGACCCTTTAATGATGAATTTCTATGTGCGCATGGTTAGCCCATGGGGGTGCGAATTCATCAGTAATGAGGCCTCAGATATCTTCGAGGATGGTTCCTATCCATTTTCAGGAATACTGACATCAATTTCAATCAATGCAAATGATGATGTCGAGCTTGCTTGGCTGCCAAGTTTGGACCCTGAATCTTCAGGCTATGTGATAACGGAATGCATAGGGCCAACCGAACCTTATATCACAACAATTATCGATCAAGTTAACGACCCGAACACATTGAGTTACGTTGACTTGGCACCAACGCTTCCTATGAATGAACCATACATGTATTCCGTGATGGCTCTGGATGGCTGTGGTAATGCTGACACAGCCATATGTGTCACTTCAATGTACCTTGAAGAAATCATCTACGCCGACTGCGACGATGAAATTGCGTTGGAATGGTCGCCCTTCCTCAGTCCGTATTTCACCCCTACACACTACATCATCCATCATGCTTTTTCAGTAGGAAGCGACTATTCCGCGGTGGACTTTAGTCCTATTGATACGGTGACTTCCTTGTTTTATTTCGATGAGAACTTTCAATACGGACGCTGGAATTTTTATCAGATAGAATCGTGGGATACACTGAACGGTTTTCGCTCGAAATCGAATATTCAGCCCGTGCAGATTAGTGCCTACGAGCCTCCGGCTTACCTCGCGATAGAGTCGGCTTCTGTGGTGAGTCCGGAAGTGACTTCGATTACCGTAGGCTTAACCCCAACGGCGGATATGTTTCGCTATGAACTCCAACGCTTCAGTGTTTCCACCGATAGTTGGGAAGAGGTCATCGTAAAGGATACCAATGCAGCGTTACAAATTCCATTTTTCGATACCGAGCGCGCCACTGATGTGTTCAGTTATCAGTACCGTGTGGTGGTGACCAATACCTGCGGTCGCACGGTGGATACAACGAACATCGGCAAAACGATTCTTTTGCGGGCAACATCCGATCAGGATCGATTGGTGAACACGCTTTCATGGAGCGCTTATGAAGAATGGGAGCATGGCGTTGATCATTACAATATCTACCGAAGAATCGGGGAGGGAAGCCCTGTGTTGATCGATGAATTCAGCGCGGGAAGCAGTTTGTTCTTTGAAGATGATGTGTCGGAGTTTATTGATGAGTCCGGTGATTTCTATTACTGCATCGAGGCAGTGGAACGGGTTGTCGGGAATCGCTCGGCGTTCACTTCGAAATCCAATGAGGTTAACCTGACGTTAGAGCCCATTATCTGGGTACCCAATACGATTGTTCTTGGTGGTTACAACCCCGTTTTTTATCCCGTAATTTCCTTTGCGGATGTTGCCAATTACCGACTGATTGTGTTCAGTCGCTGGGGTGATTTAATCTTTCAAACCAATAATATTGACGAGGCTTGGGACGGTACCATGGGCGATATGTATGTCCAAGAGGGCGTATACAATTATTACCTCAGCGTTGAAGATGGTCGCGGAAGAATCACCGATAAGTTCGGTTATGTCATCGTCTTGAATTACGACTAATCGCTCTCACCAAACAGTCCAGCCGCCTTCTACAAGCATATTGTCACCGGTGACATAACTGCTGGCATCACTGAGCAAGTAGATTAACGCAGGAGCAACTTCATGGTTAAAACTCAACCGTTGCAACGGAGAGAATTGCGCAAAGTTTTTCTCGAATTGTTCTTCGTGATTATTCCATACCCCGTGCGGTGTAATCATATTGACACGGACGTTACGAGAAGCCCAGTAGCTGGCCAGATAACGCGATAATGCGTCAATGGCGCCCTTGCTCGCACTATATGCTGCAGGACAACCCAACGAGGTTCCTTTATACAGATTTTGGTTTGGTGCAACTACACTGTAAGTGCTCGGGATATTTACGATGCTTCCTTTGCCGTTCTCAGCCATATAAGAGCCAATCACCTGACACAGCAAAAAGGTGCCACGCAAGTTGATTTCAACAACGGTATCCCAATTTTCCTCGCTCACTTGCTCGAAGGGTTCAAACTTGAGATGCGACTTATTCTGATGTCCGCACACCAATCCATCGATGCGTCCGAAGGTTTCAATCACTTTTGCTTTCAGTGCTTCTACTTCCGATTTCACCGCAACATTGAGGGCGAATCCAAGCATGGTTCTTCCGTGTTTTTCACTCAAGGTTGCTGCCATGGCTTCGGGGTTTGCTGCAGGAATATCTGCACACACGACATGCGCACCGAATTGTGCAGCAGCTTCGCAGAAGGCTCGACCAATCAGGCCGCACGAGCCACTTATGACAATGACTTTGTCGGTGAGTTCAAATTTTTTGCGGAAATCAATTCCGGAGGGATCGGTAGTTTTCATAACGTTTTTTCCTTGTTGCTGATGGACGTTCAAAGACGAAAGCGAAACCTATCGCAAAAAGATTGACGAAGATATAGAGGAGAATGAAATCGGGGATTGTTTTATTCAACGGCAGCACAGCTATGAGAAAAAGTATCAGACTGCGGCTTATAGGGCAGAGTTAGTAAGAATAGTCAGCGATAAAATGGGTAATTCTGAATAATCAGGTTTGGTTGCAATCAAATGAATTTGCGGAATACCGGTTTGATAGGTTCTCCAATGAGATACTTTTCAAATCCATCCGCTAATCCTTTTTTGAAAAGGATACACGACTCGTCGATGGCCTGTAATACGTAATCGACATCTTCTTCCCGGTGAGAATAATGTGGACAGAATATGCCCTGAAAGAGCACGCCGCGTTTGATCATTTCCTGATGAAAGAGCGTGCGTAATCCGAACGAATTTTGACCTTCGTTATCAAAATACCCCAGCGAAGCATGCCAGTTGAATTGCATGTTGCGGATGTTATTGCTCAGACCATGATTGGCAATTATGGCTTTGCTGCCATCGATAAATCGTTGCCCCATGCGCTGATTGTGTACGATAACATCTTCTCTTTCGAAAACATCCATTGTGGCGATGGCTGCAGCGATACTGCAGGTTTCACCGCCATGAGTAGTGCTCACTAGAAACAGTTTTTCAGCACCGGTGTTTCGAATGCCACCTAACTCAAGCACTTCTTTTTTTCCGGTCAAACAACAGAAGGAAAAACCATTGGCAATCCCTTTTCCCCAGGTGGTCATATCGGGTACGACGTCATATTTTTTCATGGATCCCGGGTAGGCTGTTTTGTAGCCGGTAATCATTTCGTCCATGATCCAAAGCGCGCCGTGCTTGTGAGCAAGATCGATGGCATCCTTCAGGTAATTATCCGGTAATACATTGAATTTTTCCGGCTCTGAAATAACGCAGGCGATGTCGTCAGGATACTGTGTAAATAAATCGATGAGCGATTGCATGTCATCTGAACGGTAGACCACCGTCAACGCTGATATATCTTGCGGAATACCACTTTTAACATCGGTACTTCCAATAAACCAATCATCGTAAGAATAGAAGGGATGGTCAATTGGTCGCGCAACGAGTTTTCTTCCCGTATATGCGCGTGCAAGCTTTACTGCTGCGGTGGTAACCACAGAGCCGTTCTTGGCGAACTTGATCATATCATGGCCTTTCACATTAGCCAGGAAACGTTCAGCCACTTCGGCTTCAATAACAGATGGACGACTGAAGTTATTTCCCTTCTGCAATTCCTGTGTCACGCGCTCCACCACCGGCTCATAGGCATGTCCCAGGCTGATAGAAGCCAAACCACCCAGGCATTCGATGTACTCATTGCCATCGGGATCCCACACGCGGCAGCCTTTACCATAGGTAATAGCAGCAGGCGACAAAATAGGAAACTGATCATCACCTTTTGAGTAGGTGTGCGCACCACCGGGAATGAGGTCGTGAATTTTATTGCGGTACTTGTCGCTTTCCGTAAACCGTGTTATGTGTTGGAGAGATTGCGTGGTAGGCATGGCAGTAGGAGTTAGACTTTACGGTCTTGTTCGAGGGATTTTTTATAGCCGGCGTTGATTTCGCTGTTGCTGTTAATGGCGAGTATTTCCGGTTTGCTGCGGAGTAAGTCAACGACTTCCTCGATGGCGAAATCAGGGGAGTCTTTTAACTCTTCGAAAATGCGTTGCGCCATGTTCAGATCATCTTGCGTATCAACCGATAATTTAAACTGATAATCTGCATGAGCCTTGCGCCAGCCGAGTTTAAAATTTCCGCTGTTCTTGATGAACGGCATGACATGCTCGCGCTCACTCAATAGCGTAGCATTTTCAGCAGCAAAACGCAAAGCGTCGTAGGATGTTACTTCAGCGTCGAACCCGTCTTCGAGGTAATTCGGCTCCTGATTGCTGTTGGAGAAATAGTCAACCTTGTAGCGTTCGAACTGATCGATGACAAAGTCGACCACCTTCCATGATTGCATAGGGTTATCGCAACAGATGCGCACAATGGTATCGCCGCTTTTAGCGTCGCATTGATGGGCTGCGTTGAGGAAACGATCCAATACATCCCAGTCACTTCCTCTGCTGCAGGCAACACCGTAATGCTTACAAAAGTCTTCGATGGCGTTATCTTCCGCGTTAATCGTCGTAGCCACGATAATGGTGTTGATTTTTTTGGAGGGCTTCAGACGGTCGAGTAGTTGCTCTAGGATGGGCTTACCGGCGACCTGCATGAGCACCTTACCCGGCAAACGGGTTGAACCCATTCGGGCTTGTATTATGCAGATGTTCATTGCACTTCGTTAC
>JBKCDO010000120.1:0-10021 GCA_046304755.1 Flavobacteriales bacterium | reverse complement strand
ACACTACTTCCTTCATCGTGTCAAAGTCATTTGGGCCTTCAACCGTTTTCGGATGAAAGATGCGGTAATCTGCCTTGCTCGGCTTCGCGTTTTTAAAGACAACACATGCACTCACGGGATTCGTTCCCTGGATATTCGAGTTATCGAAACACTCGATGTGGCGTGGCATTTCCTTCAAATGCAAATCCTTTTGCATTGTCTCCAACACACGGTTCACATGGCGCTCGGGATCCACCATCTCCGCTTGCTTCTGCGCATCAAGCATGTAATGCGTACTGTTGCGCTCCGAAAGTTCCACGAGCTTGCGCTTATCGCCGCGCTGCGGCACATGCAACTCAACACCCGGCCATTCCAGCTCGAGTGAAAACGGTAGAAAAATGGTCTTCGACTGACTTTGGAATTTCTCCCGAATATCAATGATGGCAAACTCAAGCAACTCCGCATCCGACTCGTCCATACGTTTCTTGATTTCCGTTGTGTAGGATTGCACAATCACACCATTGCTTACCTTCATGAAGTTCACGTATCCGGCTTGTGGATCAGAAGCGATGCTGAACACATCCACATCGTGAATACTCGGATGCACAATGGTACTCTTGGCCTGAAATCCTTCCAGCACTTCCATCTTCTCCTTTACTTCCTGCGCCAACTCAAACTCATATCGCGCAGCAAACTCCTGCATGAGTTGCTTGAGATCACGCACCAAATCCGCGTAATTCCCTTTGAGAATTTTGCGTATCGCTTCCACACCGCGATCGTAATCGTCCATCGCCTGCTTTCCTTCACACGGCCCCTTGCAAGTCCCCAAGTGATACTCCAGGCACACTTTGAATTTGCCGGCCTTGATGTTCGCCGGCGTCAAGGCCAGGTTGCACGTGCGCAGCGGATAAAGCTTCTTGATTAAATCCAACACCGCATGCATCGTGCGACCCGAAGGATAAGGTCCGAAATACTCGGAACCATTGCGTATCACTTGTCTTGTTGGAAACACCCGCGGAAAATCTTCCTTCTTGATGACAATGCTCGAATACGTCTTGTCATCCTTCAACATGATGTTGTAGCGCGGCTTGTACTTCTTGATGAGCGAATTCTCCAGCAAGAGCGCATCCAACTCCGTCTCTACCACTATCGTCTTGATATCGGCGATCTTTCGCACCAACACCATCGTCTTGCCGTTCTCGTATTGATTCTTGTTGAAATAACTCGAAACGCGATTCTTCAAGTTCTTCGCCTTGCCCACATACAAGAGATCACCCTTTTCATCGTAATACTGATACACCCCCGGCTGAGAGGGTAACAGGCGCACCAAATGTTCGATGTGTTCGGGAGCAGGCATTCGCATGCAAAATAACGTCTAAAAACACCGCGCACCATGCACAATCCACCATGGAATATCGGCGGTCAGACAGTACTTTCGCCACACGATGAATCTGATCACGGGAGCCACCGGGATGTTGGGAACGCACCTCATGATTGAACTGCTCAAACGCGGTGAACAGGTGCGTGCACTCAAGCGCTCAACGAGCGATATCACGATGGTTCAACGGGTATTCGACTTCTATCAATCGCCACACTTTTCGCGCATCGAATGGGTAGAAGGCGATGTGCTTGATATCTATTCGTTGATGGATGCCATGGCCGGTTGCAGCCGCGTATTTCACTGCGCAGCGATTGTGTCTTATCATCCGTCTGAACGTCAAACGATGTACGACATCAACATCGAAGGAACTGAAAACGTGATCAACATTGCCTTGCAGCAAGGGGGGGTCAAAGTCGGATTCGTGAGCTCGATTGCGGCCATTGGTAAAGCGAAGAACAACGATACCGTAGATGAGGAATCGGAATGGGTGGATGGCGATTTCAATACGCATTACGCTATCACCAAGCAACGCTCGGAAATGGAATTCTGGCGCGGCATTCACGAAGGCATTGATGGTGTCGCATTCAACTGCGGTGTAATCATCGGTCCGGGAGATTTCAAACGCAGCAGCCCAAGCCTGTTTCAAAAAATCGGCGAAGGCATGCGCTTCTATCCGCCGGGTGGCACAGGATTCATCAGTGCGGAAGACTGCGCGCGCATCATCGTTGAACTCACGCTGTCAACTATCAACGCCGAACGCTACATCCTGGTGAGTGAAAATCTGTCTATGAAGGATATGTTTCAGACCACAGCGAAAGCACTGAACGTGCGCATTCCATCCATCGAAGCAACACCGGGAATGATGCAGTTAGCACGTTATGCAGAAGCACTGCGCGAAATGCTGGGAGGAAGAAAGGCCTTGGTAACGCGCGAAACCGTGCGCAATGCTGCGGTGCGTTTTTACTACAACAATGAAAAATTACGATCGGTTTATACCGCGCCCTTCATGCCCATCAACGAAGCCATTCAGCGCACTGCAGCATTTTTCAAAAGCGAGCAAAAGCAATCCAACTAACGCGAAACGCTTTGCGTTGTATCGCGACTCCATTTGAGTTGCTCAAGTCGCAACGACACATCCGCCTCAATTTCGAGCATCTCTTCCGGCTGTAAACTGTAATAATCGTAGCTACTCAAATATTGATCTTTAGTGATGTGATGACCTTCAAACAAGCGATTGTAATGCGCTGTGATGGGAAACTCTGACGTATCCACTCGCTCGTAGCTTGTGCTGTATGCACCTTCCAACAAACGCACTTCAGTAAGCACCGTAACAAAGGTGTCACGCTGCAGAAGATTCGCTGGCGGCGCGGCAACGACCGGCGCATCCGTGCAGGAAGACACAACTGTTATCACGGACAGCACCACCCACAAGTAAGTTGAAACTCCTTTCATCGGTTAAATGTTAAGCGACTTCCCACACTGCCTTCCAAGATATGGCCGTTATCATAGACTTTGTTGCCATTCACCCAAGTGGTCATCACTTTACTGGTGAACACTTGTCCTTCGAAGGGCGACCAACCGCATTTGTACAATACGTTTTCTTTGGTCACCATCCAGGGCGCATTCAAATCGACGAGCACAAGATCCGCGAAATAACCTTCACGAATAAAACCGCGCTTGTCGATGGAAAACATGTCAGCGACATTATGCGACGATTTGCGTACAATCTTTTCCAATGTAAACACGCCTTGATGATACAACTCGAGTAATGCCACGAGTGCGTGTTGCACCAATGGTCCGCCGCTCGGGGCTTTCAAGTACGATTGTTCCTTCTCTTCGATGGTATGCGGCGCGTGATCGGTAGCGAGTACATCAATGCGATCGTCGTTCACTGCAGCGCGCAGTGCTTCGCGGTCCGCCGCCGTTTTTACCGCAGGATTCCACTTGATATAATTGCCTTTGGTAGCGTAATCATCGTTGGTAAACCACAAGTGATGCGTACACGCCTCCGCTGTGATTTGCTTTTCCTTGAGTGGAATATCGTTGCGGAACAACTCCAGTTCTTTCGCCGTGCTGATATGCAGTATGTGCAAGCGTGTGCCGTGTCGCTTAGCCATTTCAACCGCTGCCAGCGAAGACGCATAACAAGCCATTTCGTCACGGATAAGATGATGCGCGGTAACCGGCACATCATCGCCATACTGTTTTTTGTAGCGTTCTAGGTTCGCTTTAATCATGGGATCCACTTCACAGTGCAATGCAACAAGCGTTTTCACCTGCGCAAAAATCATGTTCAAGATGCCGCAACTTTCCACCAGCATATCGCCCGTGCTGCTGCCCAAGAAAATCTTTACTCCACACACCGTCTTCGGGTCCACCTTCAGCAACTCGTGCAGATTGTCGTTGGATGTTCCCATAAAGAAGGAATAATTCGCCAGCGACACTTCCGATGCACGCGTGTATTTCTGTTCGAGCAATTCGATGGTTGTCGCCGGTGGTGAGGTGTTGGGCATCTCCATGTACGAAGTGATACCACCGGCAACGGCAGCGCGCGACTCGGTATACAAATCACCCTTGTGCGTCAGTCCCGGCTCGCGAAAGTGCACCTGATCATCAATTAAGCCAGGCAAGAGGTGCTTGCCTGTGCCATCGATTTCTTCATCGGCGGTATACTGATGCGCTCCGGCTGCTGATACATGTGCGATGACTGCACCGCGAATGAGCACATCACACACCTGTGTGGCGTCTTCATTGACCACCGACACATTGCGAATGAGCGTTGTTTTCATGACTACTGTTTGTTCTTGCGGGAAACCCTTCTAAAGCGCATCTTCAGCACGCCCAGGACTGCTTCGTTGAATATGTTCATGCTCATCTTACTCGTGCCGAATTCGCGGTCCACAAACGTGATGGGCACCTCGACAATCTTAAACCCGAGTTGATGGGTGTTGTATTTCATTTCTATCTGAAAGGCGTAGCCAATGAATTGAATGCTGTCGAGATCAATGGTCTCAAGCACTTTGCGCGTGTAGCACACAAAACCCGCCGTGCAATCGCGCACACCTAGCCACAGCACACTGTTGACATACACCGACGCACCAAAGCTCATCGCCAAGCGCTTGAATGGCCAATTGGCCACCTTGCCGCCTTTCACGTAGCGCGAACCTACCGACATATCGCCGCCTTGAACCTTACATCCGTCATACAAACGAATGAGGTCTTTCGGATTGTGCGAGAAGTCGCAATCCATTTCGAAAATGAATTCGTATGTGCGCTCCAGCGCCCACTTGAATCCCGCTATGTATGCGGTACCCAGACCGAGCTTGCCCTTGCGCTCGAGGATGTGCAGCTTGCCGGAAAATTCGCCTTGCAAGCCTTTGACGATATCGGCAGTGCCATCGGGTGAACCATCATCCACGATCAACACATGAAACGCCTTGGGCAAAGCAAACACGGTGCGCAGCATGCGCTCCACGTTTTCCTTTTCGTTGTAGGTTGGTATGATGACGAGGCTATCGGACATGTTCATTCGTGTTTTCTTGCGCAATTAACCGCTCCACCAACTCCACCATGTTTTTGCTTCCAATGAACAGCGGCGCACGCTGGTGCAGCGAGCTTGGTTGAATATCCATGATGCGGCCTTTGCCATCGGAAGCCTTGCCACCGGCTTGCTCCACGATGAATGCGAGCGGATTGCTTTCGTATTGCAAACGCAATTTGCCGTCTTTATTTTTCACAGTACCGGGATACATATAGATGCCGCCCTTGATGAGATTGCGGTGGAAGTCTGCTACCAGAGAGCCGATGTAACGCGCGCTGTACGGGCGTTGCGTGGCCTTGTCGGTTTCCTTGCACCACTGAACGTAAGCCTGCACACCGGGGCTGCACGAAAGCAAATTGCCTTCGTTGATGCTGTAGATGGTGCCGTCTTCGGGGATGCGCATGGTCTCGTGCGACAAACAGAATTCGCCGATGCTCGGTTCGAGGGTGAAGCCGTTCACTCCGTGACCCGTGGTGTATACGAGCATGGTGCTTGAGCCGTATATCACGTAGCCCGCGGCTACCTGATCAGCGCCTTTTTGCAGAAAGTCGTTCACGTTGGCCAGGTCGCCCACGCTGCTTTTTCTGCGAAACACGCTGAAGATGGTACCGATGGAAACGTTCACATCGATGTTCGATGAACCGTCGAGCGGATCGAACAAGATGACGTATTTCGATTTCTTGCAGATCTCCGATTCGAACGTGAAGTACTTCTCGTTTTCTTCGCTCGCGGCGCCGCACACTTGTCCGCCCCAACGCACGGCGTTGAGCAAGGCATGATCGGCAAACACATCGAGCTTCATCTGCGTTTCACCCTGGATGTTGGTGGTGTCGACCGCGCCCAAAATATCCTGCAACCCCGCCTTGTTCACCTTGTGGTTGACAATCTTGGCGGCGATACCGATATCCGCGAGCAGGCGCGACAAATCTCCCGATGCATACGGGAAATCGGCCTGGCGCTCCATGATAAACTCGCTGAGGGTGACGATGCTGCTCATGGGGCGAATTTACTGCTTTTTTTGGAGGATTTGGTTTAACCGCAGAGGCGCAGAGTTAGCAAAGAAATTCTCTGCTCCCTCTGCGTCTCTGCGGTTAGAAAACCAAAAAAGGGGCGCCCTACGCGCCCCTCCATTTCACTCTTTCACCACTTCACCCTTTCACTATTCAAGAACTATGTGCCTCACCGCCACCATCACCCCATTCGAATCATAAATCATCATATAATACACACCCGTTGCACCCCAGGCGTTGATGTCGATTTCAACTTGCTGGCTATTGACTGAGCTCGAATACACCGTAGCGCCCGCCGCATCGGTGATGACAGTGGAGTAACCCGCCATGAGTGCGAAGTTGCCGTAATCGATGGTGATGTGATCGCTGGCCGGGTTGGGGAATACCGTCACCGTGTTCAACCAGCTCGGCTGCCCTTCAAAACCGACAAAGGTGATGTCGATGAGCAAGGTGTCGGTTACCGTCACGTACGTGGTTACCGTGTCGTAAATCGTTTCGTAGGTATACACCGTGTCGTACACCGTTTCATAAACTGTAAGTGTATCATACACCGTAAACGTACACGCATCGAGGGTGTAGAGTTCTTGCACTTCTTCGGGGGTGAGAGCGCGGTTCCAGATGCCGATGTCGTCGATTACGCCATCGAAGAAGTTATCTATCAAAAGACTATTAGCACCAAAACGAAGTGGTAGTGAATTAAGCAATGATTCACCGCTTATATCCAAAGTAGTATCCAATTCATTATTTACATAAAACCGAACGGCGATGCCATCATATGTCACAATAATGTTATACCACGTATTCGTTTCACTAATAAATTCTGAACTTGAAGGTTGATTGTTAGATTGCCCTGCTAGGATGGCACGAATGTATTTGTTATTGTTATTACCCCCAATATCTAACAAGAACCCATCAGCGCCTCCAACTGTACTTTTATCTATTATTCTCATGCTAGCGAGTGTATCGGCTTGGAACCATGCCGAAAGGGTAATTGCTAATGGAAGATTTAGAGTCGAGTTATAAGCCACCTCTATATAATCATCCACCCCATCAAATCCATACGCCGCTCCCGCATTTCCAAACCGATCCTCCGTCAACGTTGCGCCGTTGACCACGCCGTCGTTACCGTTGCCGCTTTCGTCATTCGCATTGCCGCAGAAGGGCCAGTAACCCACGAGGCCTTGCTGGAGGTTGGAGGGGAGTGACGAACAGTTTGATGAAACAGTAGGGCATTGGCCGGTGTAGAGATTTTGGATTTCCTGTTCGGTGAGGGCGCGGTTGTAGATGGCGATGTCGTCTAGGGAGCCATTGAAAAAATTCGTACCACCCATAAAACCATCGTAACTCTCGGCGCCAAAAATCAAACTAGAGGAGCTTTCATTGAAATCAAAGGATACAAAAAGACTATCTACTAATTGCCCATTGATATAATAACAAAGTATTTGACTTGATGCCTCGTAAGTCATACCGGTTTGATACCAGAGATTAACTCCAATATGCGCTAATTCACTATCAGGCAAGGTACTTGGGTTGAAGTTAGGTGAAGCCGCGAAATTCAGTATGCCTTCATTCGGCGTTGGGCTTCCGTCTTGCGAAGCGCCAACTAAGTTGAAAGTATAGCCATCATTTGCTCCCCAAACATGCTTACTTACAATCATTTTAATATACCCTGGTGTATCATAAATTGAATCTGCATTAATCCAAGCTAGGATTGAAAAGTCTCCATTAAAATTTAGCAACGAATCATGATTTATTGAAATCCACTGTCCTCCGAAGAATTCATATGAACTGTTTACTGCACCATTTCTATCTGAAACTAAAGCCGCCCCATTCACCACGCCATCATTTCCATTCCCACTTTCATCGTTCGCATTGCCGTTGAACGGCCACCAGCCCACGAGGCCGTCGGTGGGCACGTGAGAAGGCACCTGCGCGGCGGCGGGGATAACAAGAAGTGCGCATAGCGCGAGTCCAAGAAGTTGAAGGTGTTTGAACATGAACGTGGTTTTTTAAGGTTGTTGAGAAACGAGTTCTCGCTGTGAAATCAAACTTAAGAAGTGAGGTGAGGGTTGCATGGTGGGGTTATGTAAATTATGAACAGTGGTGGGTGGGGATGAGATTTTTACCGCTGGAAAGCCCATCCCCGGCCCTTCCCAAAGGGAAGGGAGACCTATTCGCAAGATGCGCCGTGTGTTTACAAACGTTCAGGTTTCACAGAAATCGTTAGCGAGAAGGAACCTCCCTTCCCTCTGGGAAGGGCCGGGGATGGGCTCATCATCTAACAGCAACACCTCCTAATAACCTCAATGGCCTCATGCCGGAAGGGCCGGGGATGGGTCAAAACCCCCAACAAAAAGGGGCGCCCACCTCACCCCTCACCCTTCACCCTTCACCCCTCCATTTCACCATTTCCCTCCATCCACTTTCGCGAATCCGATTTATCTTTACCTCATGAGTATCATTATGATTGAGGCTGATGCCCAAAGCAGTAAAATTCTATCGTCGCTTGCCAAACGACTCGGAGGCAAAGTGGTTGGGTTAACTCGACAGCAATACGAAGATTTTCTATTGGGTGAACTGATGGAAAAATCAAAGACCAAGCGCACAGTTTCAAGAGCATCCGTCATGAAAGAGCTGCGAAAAAAATGAACGTAGAATTCGACAGCTCGTTTTTGAAGTCACTGCGCAAATTGAAAGAGGTTCAGATGCGCGAAAGAGTAGAGCAACTGGTTCTATTATTAGAAAAGGCTGATTCGCTCTCAAAAATCTCCAACGTCAAAAAAATTGTTGGACATCAACGGTATTACCGAATCCGTCTTGGCGACTACCGATTGGGTCTGGAAAAAATTAGCTCTGATACTGTTCGATTGATTGTCATTGCGCATCGAAAAGATATCTACGATGTTTTTCCGTGAAGATTTTTTGGTTTAACCGCAGAGGCGCAGAGTTAGCAAAGAAATTCTCTGCTCCCTCTGCGCCTCTGCGGTTAGAAACCAAAAAAGGGGCGCCCTACGCGCCCCTCCATTTCACTCTTTCACCATTTCACTACTTCACCCCTTCACCCTTTTCTCCCTACCTTCGCCCACCAAATGAAGTACAAACGCATCCTGTTAAAACTCAGCGGCGAATCGCTCATGGGCGATAAGCAATTCGGTATTGATAACCAACGTCTGCTGCAATACGCGCAAGACATCAAAGAAATCTGGAGCTCGGGCGTTCAAATCGCCATCGTTATTGGCGGTGGTAACATCTTCCGCGGTGTGCAAGCCGAACAAGGCGGAATGGAACGTACGCAGGGCGACTACATGGGAATGCTCGCCACCATGATCAACAGCATGGCACTGCAAAGTGCCCTCGAGAGTATCGGTGTCGACACACGTCTGCAAAGCGCCATCGAAATGAAGACGATTGCCGAGCCGTTCATCAAGCGTCGAGCAGTGCGTCACCTTGAGAAGGGCCGTGTGGTCATCTTCGGATCCGGTACAGGCAATCCGTTCTTCACCACCGACACCGCAGCTTCCCTGCGCGCCATCGAAACCGATTGCGATGTGATACTGAAAGGCACACGTGTGGATGGCATCTACACTGCCGATCCGGAGAAAGACCCTTCGGCAACACGCTACGACAAGGTGAGCTTCACGGAAGTGTTTGAAAAGGATTTGAAGGTGATGGACATGACAGCATTCACGCTGTGCAACGAAAACAAATTGCCCATCATCGTTTTCGACATGAACAAACAAGGCAATCTTAAAAAACTCGTCACGGGCGAACACGTCGGCACACTGGTAAGTTTTTAATCAACGATTATTTTAGCAGCACAATTAGCGAAACAGTATATGAGCGATGAAGTAAAAATGGCTCTCGATGAAGCCACCGATGCAATGCAGAAGTCATTGGATCACCTCGATAACGAACTCTCTAAAATCCGCGCTGGCAAGGCCTCTCCCGCCATGCTCGACGGTGTTAAGCTCGATTATTACGGTTCACCCACCCTGCTGAAAAACATCGCCAACGTGAATACGCCCGACGCGCGCACCATCACAGTGCAACCTTGGGAAAAACACATGCTGAATGATATCGCGAAGGCCATCATGGAAGCCAACCTCGGAT
>JBKCDO010000119.1:0-3387 GCA_046304755.1 Flavobacteriales bacterium | reverse complement strand
GCAGTTTCAATGCAGCCTCGGGCGGACAGGTGAGTTTGGAAAACGTGACCATTGACTTTACACCCGGCAGCATTGCGCTCAACGGTCAGCCTTATAGCGGCAATGTGCATGTGGCCATCAACAGCATCGATCCTTCCGATACCTGGAATATGTCGCAGCAAATGCCCGGCAGTTTGGTAGGGGCCAACGGACAGCAGTTCGACGTGCTGCGCTCACTGGGCATGGCCGGAGTAGAACTCACCGACGACAGTGGCCAGGAGTTGCAACTGCTCTCCGGAAACACCGCTACGGTGCGTTTTGAAGTGCCTGCTTCTTTACAGGCCAATGCACCGAGCACCATTCCACTCTGGCATTACAGCGAAAGCCAAGGCTATTGGGTGCGCGAAGGCGAAGCTGCGCTCAACGGCAATGTTTACGAAGGTGAGGTGTCGCACTTTTCCTTTTGGAACTGCGACATTCCCGCCGAAGCGGTGATGTTCACGCTCACCTTACTCGACGATGCGCATGGTGGTAGCGCCAATCCGATTGAAGGCGCGCACGTGGTCATCACCAGCACGGTGTTTGGACCACGCGATGGATACGCGAATTCAAATGGAGTGGTTTCCGGTCTTATCCCGGCCAACGAAGTGTTGGAGGTAAACGTGTACATCATTTGCGGTAACAGCGAAGTACTGGTTTTCACCGCCAGCATTGGGCCCCTCACCACAGATTACAGCGCTACCTGGAGCATCACGGATTTACCAAACGTGGCATTGGTGCAAGGTCAGTTGCTGAATGCCTCGGGAACTCCTGTTGCGGGTTATGTGTATTTGGAAAGCGGTGGTTTTGTGTCCACAGAAGATGGCTCCTATGAGTTGCTGGCGTGCACCGGTAGCGATGCGGTGAGCGGCTGGTACTATGAAGGGACAGATATTTGCACAAGTAACACCATAGTTGTAAATCTGAATACAGGCATTAATGAATATGATATTCAGATTTTGGATTGCTTTTCGATAAGTCAGCCAGGAGAAGGAGTTACAGATATTGATGGTAATTTTTATCCGTCTATAATTATAGCAGAACAAGAATGGATGGTCTCGAACTTAAGAACGACGCGTTATGCGAATGGCGACCTCATACCTGAGCTTCAGGATGGCGCTTTGTGGGATAATACCACTGATGGTGCTTGGTGTAATTATGCAAATGATAACTCTCTCGATATTGTTTTTGGTAAGCTATACAATGGTTACGCGGTTCTGGATAATAGAAATGTTTGCCCAACCGGATGGCATGTTCCATCAGAAGAGGAAGTAGACAGCATGCTTTTTGTGCTAGACCCTGAAACAGAATTATACAGTGAAATAGCAGGAGGAATGCTAAAGCAGGAGGGAAACATAGATGATGGAAACGGATTATGGGCCTATCCAAATGAAGGTGCGTCAAATGCATCCGGATTTGCTGCAGTTCCGGGCGGATGGAGAATTGAAGGGTTTGGATTTTCAGAAGGTGATAGCCTAGCTGCTATTTTAACACGTCCCCAATCTCTGGCCAATCCGCCGGATCAATTTTCACTTCTCATGATGGAATATTCTAATACTCAAGGAGGTTTATTCGGATCAGTTAACATTCAGGGTGGAGGATCTATCCGCTGCGTGCGAGATTAAACAGAAGGTCATCTCACCTACTAACTTATTCATTGCGTCTCAACTCTACTCCTAAGCCACGAAAAAAATCTTGGGCTTATAATGGTAATTCACATAGTGACCGCCCGCCCCGGCCGAGCGGAGCCGAGGCCACTATTCTTTGCGAGCCAACCCGATCCCCAAGCGCAGCCGAGGGGCGCCCTTCGCCACTCGCCCTTCGCCCTTCGCCACTCGCCCTTCTTTTTTTTCTTTCATGATTGAAAATCAACCCATCCGCACTATATTCGCGCCCCCGAAAGCGAAGGCTTGGGTCGTGGCAACTGCATTCCGGCTGCGAAAAAACAACAAGTAAAACCCCTTCTGTCTAACGTGAATGCCTTGATTTTTCAAGAGACAGAATACAATTTAAATCCAAGCCAACATGGCTGAATCTAAACGAGTAAAGGCTGAAGAAGCCGAAGAAAAAAACCTCAACGTTCAAGCTGAGGGTACCGTTGAAAACACGGAAGTAGAAGCATCATCACAAGAGGAAGAAATCGGAGCGGAAGAACCGCTCGAGATTTTCAGCACTGCCGATGATCAAATGTACCTCAACGAGAAAGGGGAGTTTAACTGGGACGCTTACGAAGCTGCCGGCGGTTACAACAACGATGAGCGTAAGAAACTCGACAAAATGTACGAAGCGACATTGTCGGTTATCCGCGAGCGTGAAGTAGTCAACGGTACCGTTGTAAACGTGAACAAGAAAGAAGTTGTAGTCAACATCGGTTACAAGTCTGAAGGCGTTGTGCCTGCCGGTGAATTCCGCTACAACCCGGACCTCAAGGCTGGTGATGTAGTACCCGTTTTCATCGAACAGACAGAAGATAAAAACGGACAGCTCCATGTTTCTCACAAAACAGCGCGCGTATTCAGCGCATGGGGTAACGTAAACGCTGCTCTCGAGAGCGGTGAAATCATCAAAGGTGAGGTGAAGAGCCGCACCAAGGGTGGTTTGATTGTAGACGTATTCGGTATCGAGGCATTCTTGCCCGGTTCACAGATTGATGTGAAGCCAATCCGCGACTATGATCAGTATGTAGGCAAAATCATGGAATTGAAAGTGGTGAAAATCAACAACGAATTCAAAAACGTTGTCGTATCACACAAAGCCCTGATCGAAGCCGAACTCGAAGAGCAGAAAAAGCAGATCATGTCAGGCCTCGAAAAAGGTCAGGTACTCGAAGGTGTGGTGAAGAACATCACCAGCTATGGAGTATTCGTGGATCTCGGTGGCGTAGACGGTCTGATTCACATCACCGACCTCAGCTGGGGCCGCATCAACCATCCGGAAGAAGTGGTTCAGCTCGATTCCAAGATCAATGTGGTTATCCTCGACTTCGATGACGAGAAGAAGCGCATTGCCCTCGGTCTCAAGCAGCTTTCAGCGCACCCATGGGATGCATTGCAAGATCAGCTTCAGGTAGGTCAGAAGATCAAAGGAAAAGTGGTGGTTCTCGCCGATTACGGAGCATTTGTAGAAGTAGCTCCAGGTGTGGAAGGACTCATTCACGTGTCTGAAATGTCATGGAGCTCACACCTCCGCTCTGCTCAGGATTTCCTGAAAGTGGGCGACGAAGTGGAGTGCGTGGTGCTTAACGTGGATAAGGATGAGCGCAAACTCAGCCTCGGCATGAAGCAGCTCACACAGGATCCATGGGATGGCATCGAGACCCGCTTCGGTGTGGGCAGCAAACATTCTGCAAAGGTTCGCGCATTCACCAAC
>JBKCDO010000118.1:0-3745 GCA_046304755.1 Flavobacteriales bacterium | reverse complement strand
ACATGTGTAATGCCGCCACAGTTGATGAATTGTTGCGTGTGATGCACTCCGATTTTCCGGTGGCTGTTGTGCAGTTGCCTGCGGTGTTCGCACTGATTGCGCCTTCCACACCCGCGGGTGTTGCAGCGCTGAACAAGGCGAAGAATCGATTGTCGGGTAAGCATTATGGATCAGCCATCGGTGATCTTTCGGCATTCGCTGCCATGTCCCAACAGGAAAATTTACCGGATGACTTTCGTGAAAATATGCATGGCATGCAGGTGTTGGAAGGTGCGTTCATTCGCCTGCGTGTGGCTGACTCAAGGGCTGAAACAGTAGCAGTGTCAATGGGAACGCACCAAGGTCTGTTGCTTCCTGAGGGGATGGAGCGCACGTTATTTCGCGCTATTGAACAGGCTTTCGTGGCCGATGGGCCAAACGAAGTGTATGCGGGCGCGCGTTATTATGCACCCCTATGCACCAGCGCCAATCTCAGCGGTGATCCGTTTGGTTCAATTGTCGATTTAGAACGCGCTCATGCGTTTGTTAATGAGCGAAATATTCCGCTTTTCATTTCCAACAAATCGGCGCATTCAGAAGAAACCGGTTCTTATCCCATTTTTTCGTTTGAAAAAAACACCGTCACCATCATGCGCTCCGGCCCGAATCAAGAGCGTATATTGCGGGCTTTACCTTCATCTATAACGGTGTGTTAGTCCGCTTATGAGAAATCAACCTGTGACGCGTCAAGTCGTAGAATCCGCGTATGGCATCAACTACGCAAACCTCCCGGAAGCCACTCGCGATAAAATTCGGAACCTCATCATTGATGGAATGGGGGTTTTAATAGAAGGCCTCGGCCATCATAATGTCGCAATCGTCGTGAATCACTTGCGCGAAGTAGGAGGCAAGTCTACCAGTTATTTACCCGGTCATGATTACGCCACCTCCATTCCGGATGCGGCCTTTGTGCATGGAATTGCAATCCACGTGATGGACTTTGAACCCATGTTCGATCCACCGACGCACGTTGTTTCGCCTGTGCTTGGTGCGCTTACCGCGTTGATGCTGTGTGATGCAGATTCTTCCTGCGCCAAGCGAGATGCTCAGGGTGAATTGTTCTTGAAAGCATTTACCGCCGGAATTGAATTACAGGCGGATCTTCGCACGGCGGCGCTTGTTAATGATAATGATGCACGCGTTCACGAGAATTTCTTTCCATTCCAAAAACAAGGCTTTCATCCTCCGGGCACAGTGGGTGTAATGGGAGCCGCATTGGCCGCGTCTATCTGGTTAGGCTTGTCGGTTGACCAAGCCTGCATGGCCTTGGGTATGGCAGCTAGCAGAGCAGGGGGCATTGCCGGTAACATTGGAACCATGACAAAAGCCGCGCATAGCGGAAATGCGGCACGTGCCGGCGTTGAATGTGCAATGTTGGCTCGCCGTGGGTTTACTGCCTCTGCCCATACACTGGAAGAGGCAGGAGGCTGGGGGGATGTCTTCGGTGGAGATTTTTTTGATCGCAAGCAATTGATCGATGGCATGCAGCAATTACGCTGCTTCACCAATCCCGGATTCGCATTCAAGTATTGGCCTGCGCATACGGCGATGCAAGTTTCAATACACGCCGCCTTGCCGTTGCATACGCCGGATAAGGCTTTTGAAGGTTCGATTCACATTGAAGCACCTGTATTCAAATACTGCGATCGCCCTCAACCAACCAGTACCGATGAATGTCGTTTCAGTATTCAGTTCAACGTGGTGCAGGCAATCGTTGATGGAAAAGTAACGCCCGAGAGTTTTTCCGAAGCGCAATTGAATCGCCCGGAGATTCAGCGTTTGTTAGCCAATACGCAGTTGGAAATGATGCATGATATACCGGCTGACTTTACCAAAATGGAAGTTCGCGTGAAGCTATCAGATGGACGCTCATCAACCAGTGACCGATGGCCGGGACATTGGAAGTTACCCGCAACCCGTGAGCAGATTCGAGAGAAGTTCTTGCATTGTGCATCGTATATGTTTTCGAAGGATGTCGCTGCTGAGATATTCGATTGCCTCAGTCGAGATAGTCATCAGATTGACTTAACGCAATTGACAGCCTTGTTGCGTCAACACGACTGATTCTGCCGGGCGTCGTTCTTTGGGGTTATCCTTACCTTTGCAGTATATGACCTTCGCGGACCTCAACCTCAACAACGCCCTGCGCAACGCGCTCGATGATCTCGGTTTTACCGAGCCCACCGGTATTCAAGTTCAGGCGTTTGCGCCAATCATGGCGGGCAATGATGTGTTGGGTATTGCGCAAACGGGCACGGGAAAGACATTCGCTTACCTCATGCCGCTCATTCGTCAGTGGCAGTTTCAACAGAAGAAGTCGGTAAGCATGCTGGTGATTGTTCCAACCAAAGAACTGGTAGTGCAAGTGGAGGAGGCCTTCCGGCAAATCGCGAAGTATGCAAGTTTGCGCGCCGTGGGCGTGTATGGCGGACCAAGCATAAAGACACAGGCAGCAGATATCGCACAAGGAACCGACATCGTTATCGGAACTCCCGGACGGATCAATGATTTGCTGTTGCACGGAACCATCAACCCACGACAGGTAAAGAAGTTGGTCATTGATGAAGTGGATCAGTTGCTGAATCTTGGATTTCGAAAAGACTTGATGCATCTACTTGATGTGTTGCCGGAGAAACGTCAGACGTTGATGTTCTCAGCTACCATGACAGCTGATGTGGAAACAATCATTGCGAACTATATGCAACGGGTGGTGCGCATCGATGCTGCGGCAGTGGGGTCAACCGCTGATGGCATTGAGCAACGCCTATACGAAGCGCCGAATTTTTATTCAAAACTGAATTTGCTGCGACACTTATTGCATAGCGATACTACCATGCAGCGTGTTCTTGTATTTGCCGGTGGGAAGCGCATGGCTGATCGACTGGAGTTTATGTTGGAAGATGATTTCGGTGCTGATCTCGCCGTCATTCACGCCAATAAAAATGCGAATAAACGCCTGCGCACCGTTGACGATTTCGCTGCAGGTAAATGCCGAATTCTGGTTGCCAGTGATTTGCTTGCCCGGGGCATCGATGTGGAAGGCGTCACGCACGTCATCAATTTCATTTTGCCGGATGCACCCGAAGACTATGTGCACCGCATTGGTCGCACGGGAAGAGCGCAGCGTGCCGGTGTTGCGATATCCATGGCAGCGCCCTACGAAGAGGATTCACTGAAAGCCATTGAGCAACTGATTGGTCAACCCATCCCACGTCAGCACTGGCCAACGGATGTCGAACTCAGCAATGAAACACTACCGGATGAACTCGATCGCGGTCCAATGCCTGTCAAGGTCAAAGCTCCCAAGCTCGATGGAGGAGGAGCGTTTCACGAGAAGCTGGATAAAAACAAAAAAGTTCCAATCAAAGTCACCCGCGCCGACAAGATGAAGGCGAAGTACGGGAAGAACTATCAGAGCGGGCATAGTAAGAGCACGAGATAGGTACTGGGTACTGAGGACTGAGGACTGAGGACTGGGTACTGGGTACTGGGGACTGAGTACTGAGGACTGGGGACTGAGGACTGGGGACTGGGGACTGAGGACTGAGGACTGGGGACTGGGGACTGGGGACTGAGGACTGAGGACTGGGGACTGGATTCAACACTCCCAAGTAATCAGTACCCATTATTCAATACCCCTTACAACGCAGCCAGTACCCAGTATTCAGTACCCAGTACCCAGTCCTCAGTCCCCAGTCCTCAGTAC
>JBKCDO010000117.1:0-5710 GCA_046304755.1 Flavobacteriales bacterium | reverse complement strand
CCTTAGAACTCTACCGCGCCAAGCAGAACGCCATTCCCATTGAAACCTACAAGAGCATTCGTCAGACCGTCGATATCAATGTGATTAAACCAAGCGCAGGCGGAAAGGAAGACCTCACATCCTCGCGCGCTATGGTCGGATTTGGCTTTGCCCTCATCATCTATTTCTTCATCTTCTTCTACGGCGTGCAAGTCATGCGCGGTGTGATGGAGGAGAAGACCAACCGCATTGTGGAAGTCATTATCTCCAGCGTTAAACCCTTCCAATTGATGATGGGTAAAATCATCGGAATCGGTCTTGTTGGACTTACGCAATTCCTCATTTGGGTGGGACTTACATCGGCCATTGCCGTTGTGGGGATGTCGACGATTCAAGGTAAACTGCTCGAACAACAAAAAGAGCAAATGGCCATGATTCAAACGGGCGGTGTAATTGAAGCACCAAACATGAGCGAAGGCGCTGATCCGGACCAGATGCAAAGCGAACTGCTCGCTGTGATGCAGGAAGTGCCATGGGTGGATGTCGTTGTTTCTTTCTTGATTTTCTTTATCTGCGGTTACCTGCTCTACGGCTCACTATTCGCGGCCATTGGCGCTAGTGTCGATAACGAAACAGACACCCAGCAATTCATGATGCCCGTTACGCTGCCGCTCATTTTCGGCTACATCGTTTCGACCATGATGATTGAAAATCCGGAGAGCAGCATCGGTCACATCTTTGCGCTCGTGCCGCTCACTTCGCCCATCGTGATGATGGTGAAAACCGCCATCGGCGTTTCTATTGGATTGAAAGTCCTTTCCATCGCCATCCTGATTGCCAGCATTTTCGGATTCGTCTGGCTCGCCGCCAAAATCTACCGCGTCGGCATTCTCATGTACGGCAAGAAGACGTCGTACAAGGAGTTGTGGAAGTGGATTAAGTATTGAGTACTGGGTACTGGGTACTGGGTACTGGCTGCTGAGTACTCAGTCCCCAGTCCCCAGTCCCTAGTCCCCAGTCCTCAGTCCCTAATGAAGTGCTTCTAGCACTCCCTCCACCACATACGCCAACTGCTCTTCGGTCAGTTCAGTGTGCATTGGGAGCGAAATGACATGGTGAGAAAGGGCTTCGGTAATTGGGAAGTCGCCTTCCTTATAACGCGGGTCTGTATAGGCCTTCTGCATGTGCATCGGCACGGGATAATAGATCATGGATGCGATGCCTTTTTCCTGAAGCTTCGCCTGTAATTCCTTGCGATCAACGCCGTTGAGCACGAGTGTGTATTGGTGGAACACGTGAGTGCTCTTGGGGTCGCGGGCGGGGATGGTCAACTTGGGATGATTGGCGAATGCCTTGTCGTAATAGGCCGCAGCACGCTGACGATTGGCTATGTACGTGTCGAGACGCGCCAGCTTGACATTCAATACGGCCGCTTGAATCGTATCCAGTCGTGAGTTCACCCCAATGCTATCATGATAATAGCGCACCTTCATTCCGTGATTGGAAATTATGCGCAGTTTTTCGGCAAGGGCATCGTCATTGGTAAACATTGCGCCACCATCACCATAGCAGCCTAGGTTTTTGGAAGGGAAGAAACTCGTTGTTCCCACATCACCCATTGTTCCTGCTTGCTTACGCGTACCGTCGCTGAAGGTGTAGTAGGCTCCGATTGCCTGACAGTTATCCTCAATAACAGCAAGGTTGTGCTTCTTGGCTATGTGCAGAATGCTCTCCATATCGGCGCACTGTCCGAACAAATGCACGGGCACAATCGCCTTGGTTTTTGGCGTAATCGCTTTTTCCAATGCAGCAGGATCGATGTTGTAGGTTCCCGGCAAAGCATCCACGAGTACCGGTGTCAACTGCAGCAGTGCAATCACTTCCACGGTGGCCACGAAGGTGAACGAAGTGGTAATGACCTCATCGCCGGGCTTCAAATCCAACGCCATCATAGCGATTTGAAGAGCGTCCGTTCCGTTTGCACATGGAATGACATGCTTAACGCCCATATAGCGCTCAAGGCCGCTCTGAAATTCTTTCACTGCGGGTCCATTGATGAAGGCTGTGTTTTCAACCACATCCAAAATGGCGCGATCGATTTCTTGCTTTACATGGTGATACTGGGTCTTTAAATCGACCATTGGAATTTGCATCATACCTATCGGATTTTACGGCCGCGAAGATAAGTGAATTCGAACCGCAGTGTTAACGCCAAAACTTGATCAGCAGCACCTCGATTGCCAGGAATATAAGGGCCCAGATGATGAGCGTAAGCCAATACTTCGTGCCCTCTTCCAGCATCGTAGCCTCAGCGCCAACAGATTCGGTATCGCCTGTCAATACTGACCAATTACTCAGGTTCAATTCACTCAGTTTGGCTGTAAAGTCTTCAACCGGCATGACCGCATTATACGATTCGGCGCGATTGAAATTAAACGCCAACGGACTAACGGGCTCCGTTCCCCATTTCAATAAGTAGTTGCCGGCGTCTTGCATATCGTGCACAAACAGCTCCACCTGACCGGCCACAAAACGATGCTCGGGAATGACCTCCGACTGCGTCACGATATGTTGCAAGTGATAGGTTTGATCGCCTTGCGCCGTTGCATTGCGCAGCGTAATGGTTTCGTCAGAACCAAGCGTGTAGGCGAGGGGCTGCGTCGGCTGACTGTATTCCGCCATGCGAATGAGTGCCGCCGGGAAGAACGCGTGACGAATGAAATTACTCTCTTCAGTGTTGAGCGAAACACTCACGAAATAAGCACGTCCGAGTTCAATCTTGCCCGATACCATAAAGGGTAATCCATCCTGAAAACGCATCATGGGCTCAGCGTTAGAGCCGGCCGAAATATTCACGACGTAATGAGCCATTGCTTGCGGAAGGTCTACGTTACCCTCGGTCTTGCGGAAAGCTTCTTTGAAAATATAATGTTCGTAGTTGACGTCTGTAACCTTGTTGGCTACCGCGTTTTTTCCTTGAAGTTTTCCAAGTTGCCAAGTGGCTAACAACGCATCGTATTCGTTAAGGATAATCTCACGCGCCGGTACAATCAACACACTTCCTCCCGCTTTCACGAACTTGTCGAGCTCTGCCGTCAAACCACTCGAAATTCCGCGCAGTTGATTGAGCACAATGAATTCATGTTGTCCGAATTGGGAGTAATCAATCGCGCCTTCATTCACGGTGTTGAAGACATAGAAAGGATCGTCACTGAAGACGGCCTGCACAGCGCCTTCTGCAACATCGCTGCCTTTAATTTCCAGCACCCGAATCTGGGGAGCAACCCCATAGCTGAAATAGTATGCGTCGTCCTTGGTGATGGAGGCGTCGTCCAATTCAAGGGAGCATTGCTTGAATCCGCTCTCCGTGTTCGTGTAAGTGATGGTCGTTTCTGTTTTACCAAGAGAAGGAACCGCTGCGGTAGCGACACTTTTCTGTGTGCCGTTAATCATGAGTTGAATGGGCAGGTTCTCGATCGACTCGCTTCCCGTATTGACAATGCGTGCATGGAGTATCTCGGGTTGATTCAACTGCCTGACAGGCGTCTCGAACCAAACAGAATCAATGAAGACATTGCTTTGAATCTCCGGAATTTCCGGAACTACCGTGTAGCGAATGGATGTGTCGTTGGCAATAGCATCCGGATTGGTAACGGAAAGCTGCAGATCCGTCAATAAGTAGGAACGTTTATTATCAAGCCCTGAGGTAAGCAGTGCGTCGCGCTGACGAGATGCCACTTCGCTCATGGTTCGGGTAACGGGTGAAATATCGACTTCCTGAATTAAGTCCGTCATTTCCTCCTTGCTCACAAGTCGCTGATGACGCCCTTCAAAGTCGGAGGTGAGCAATTGAAATTTGTCGGATGGAGCAAAGGCATCCACAATTTCGAGCGCTTTGTTTTTCGCCAATTCCAACAAACGCCCATCGCGCCCTGCGCCTTGCATGCTGAAGGAATTGTCGATGTAAATGGAAACTGCAGTTCCGCCAGGTTTGGCCGACATACCGGGCTGGGGCAAATACGGTTGGGCAAAAGCAAAAACGATGGCAGTAAGCGCTAGCATACGCGTCAACAAAATCAACAGATGCTTGAGCTTGCTTTTGCTTTGTGTTTCCAGTTTGATTTCCTTGAGGAAATTCACATTGGAAAACATCACCTTTTTGAACTTCCGGAAATTGAACAAGTGCACCAAGATGGGCACCGCAAGGGTCGTAAGTCCCCAAAGCATTTCAGGATGAACAAATTTCATAGGTGGCGCGAAGATAACGGATGCTGTCGGTTACCTGCCTGACCGATTATCAAAAATGGTTAATGAAAAACAAGCACCTTGCCTTGCAGCGTTTTGCCCAGTAGCGGCGAGTTCTGCGATTTCGAATGCCATTGGTCAGCTGTGAAGGTCGTTTCTTCTTCAGGCTGGAAAACGCTCACCGGTGAACCAAAGCCTTCTTCCAACGGTTGAGCGGAGAGTCCGAGAATACGCTCCGGTCCGGAAGTGAATTTCTCGATAATCTCCTCGATGGTCATGTGTTTTTCCAATGCCGTGAACGCCGCGCAAAACGCCGATTGCACGGAGCTCATCCCGAAGTTGGCATCTTCGAATTCGCGAACCTTGTGTTCCACATCTTCCGGACAGTGGTCGCTCACTATAGCGTCAATGGTGCCGTCTTTTAGTCCTTGGATTAAAGCTTTGCGATCTTCTTTTCCGCGCAATGGTGGCAGGACTTTAAAATTGGTGTCGAATGAACGCAAATCTTCATCCGAGAACAACAGCTGATGCGCGGCCACAGCACACGTTACGTGAAGACCTTCGCGCTTGGCTTTGCGCAACAGGTCAACACTCTTGGCTGTGGAGATGAGCATAAAATGCAATCGACCGCCACAATAGCGCAGCAGGTCTAGGTCACGTTGAATGCGCAATTCCTCGGCAAGCGAGGGAATTCCTTTCATGCCGAGCGAAACGCTAACCGGGCTTTCGTGCATCTGACCATTGTTATTCAAGCCACGGTCGAGTGGGAGTACCATCACCGGTGAGTGCAGATTTTTGGAATACTCTAAAGCACGACACATAAGCTCCGTTCCAATAGCGCCATGATCATCGCTGAACGCCACGGCACCGGCTTGTTTCATGTCGAACATTTCCGCCAGTTGTTTGCCTTCAAGCCCGTGGGACAAAGCGCCAATGGCTACAAATTCAACTGCCGGAGAGTGTTGTGCGTGTACGAAATGAATGGCACTTTTATGATCCACTGCAGGCGTAGTAGAGGGCAAAACTGCCACGCGGCTGAAACCGCCTGCTACTGCTGCATTCCGCAAACTTTCGAAATCCTCTTTGAATTCAGTTCCGGGCTCGCCGCAACGCGCTGTGGCATCTGTCCAGCCGCGACTAACAATGCAGCCTTTGCCCGAAATAACTTTTGATTTCCCATCGGTGAGTTCGGGAGCAATACTGAGTAATCTATTGCCTTGCAGGAGAACGTCGCGCCTCTTTCCATGATGTTTGGAAATCGGATCCAGAATCAGTGCTGACTTCAGAAGAGTTTTCGTCATACTGAAGCGCGAATATAGTCATATTCACCCAACCACAGATCAGCGCGCTCATCCCTTTCACTCTTTCACCCTTTCACCCTTTCACCACTCACGCCATTCCCTGCGGCCCACCAAATCCCATGCTCATCATCGGATCCTGACCCGGCGCATCCTTAATAGGGCCATGAATAGATTCATACTTGGAA
>JBKCDO010000116.1:0-41075 GCA_046304755.1 Flavobacteriales bacterium | reverse complement strand
CAGCACCGTAACGTTTGTGTTTCCGGTCGCCACGCAAGGCGGCTGTCCGATTGTGTAATTGATTGCATGTGTTCCAATCCCCGCGGCAGAAGCGGAAAACAATCCATCCGCTGCCGTTCCCGGGCCCGTCCAGGTGCCTCCCATATCAACAGCGTTTAGTTGGGTGGTCGGTGCATTCAGGCAAAATGGACCTGCGGGGAGAATAGTGGCTGTTGCTGCTCCTGACTGCGCATTCGGAGGCGGGCCCAGTTGAAGGGTGAAATTGGACGATGCGCCATTTTGCCAATCCTCTACCACAATCATGAGTGTTTGACCGGCGGTTACATTGGGTGATGGCACAGACGATAAACACGGAAAGTTGTTACCAAACTGATTACATCCGGAGGAGAAGCCTGCGTAATTGCAGCCGAGTTCATTCAGCGGATTTTGTATGGCGTCACAAGGATCAATTCCATTTGGAATATTAAATACAGCAACATCCAAAAAGCCGGTTGTAGCGTCGCCTTGGATGAGTAGGTTCAACGTTCCGGATGTCGTAACATTGATCAGGATGTAAGCAAATTGCGACGTGTTAAACCAATCCAAACAAGAACTCACGGGAGGGCCCGGTGTACCAAACCCAAAGGGTCCGGCATCGTTCTGACAAAGTAATGTGTTCGTATTGCAACCATCACCACCGGCAGGCGGTGGGACGCAGGCAATTAGTACATCTATACAAATCGAATTCGCAAGACATGGGTACTCGTCCAAAACCAAGGTAACGACACCTGAGTAGGTAGCCTGCCATACTATTTCGGCCTGCAGTCCACACGCATCATCGTTGTAGTCCAGCAACTGCACGCCGGTGTTATCGTAAAGGGATAACACTGAATTAAACGTTGGGGAGTTGCATGTTGAGAACGTATAGAAGTTACCTTGTGTAACCTCGATGTCAACAGCTTGCCCGGCGAACATGCAGGTGTAAGTCACTTCCCCCGGGCAAAATGGCACGACATAATCAATCAGAATATTGTCATTCGCGCAACCGATCGGCGCATTATCACCGCAAGTAACGGAAAGATCCATGCATGTGCTTTGATTGAGGCAATTATACCGATCCAGGAGCACTTGAACTTGGCCCGTAAACGTAGCAGTCCATGTCAAGGAAGATTGTAACCCACAGGCATCATCATTAAAATCAATAACCGTAGTTCCTGTGGCATTGTACAGTGTGATCTGGGAGTCGAAAGCAATCGAGCCACAAGTGGAGAACGTATAGGTAGTGCCCAGCTCAACATTGACCGTAATGTACTCACCACCAAAAGTGCAAAAGGCCGTCACCGTTCCCGGGCAAATGGGATTCAGGGTAGTGTAGTAAATGTTATTGAATGCGCACTGACCAAAGACTCTCAGGCCATCGGTGGCAATCGATAGCATAATCAGCATCACTATGCATACATAACGACTGATCAAAAGTGTAATTAAGGTTAATCAAGGTAATTCAGCAGGAAAAAGTCCGTCAATGCTCCAGCACTTTCAAATCCTGAATAATGGGCAATTTAACGCTTCGGTCTGAACCCTGCAAAAAGCTCGAGCGTATTTCCCGACCTATTTCCACATGGTTTCTCACTTGTGGTGCTCGCTGATTATAGACACGTTGGCAAATTTCTTCGAACGCTAAACCTTCGTTAAGCGCATTCATGAAGCAGTCCACATCCAACAGGGCATTGGTTACGCCTGCGCTAGTGAACGGTAAGGCCACGTGCGCCGCATCTCCGAGCAAAATCACATTTCGATTACTGAAGGTTGGCATAACCTCAAAGTCGGTCGTATGCCATACATAATTCGCCACCACCGATTCGCATGCCATTAGCTCACTTACTTCTTGTGGGAACTCCTTCACAATGCTTCTGCAGAAATCCGAAATACCTTGTGGAGTGGATAAATCACTTGTGCAAAGGGTTACATCAAATTGCAAAAACCAGATGAGTTCTGCATCGTTGCAGGGTATGAATCCGATTGCCAGTCCCTTATCTCTGCACAAGTACTTCGTAAACATATGTGGATGGCGATCGAAGAGGGCTTTGTTGTTAATGGTGCCCAGAATTTCTTTGACAAATACAGGGGTATATTCGGTTGGACCGAAAAGTGCTTTTCGCACCGCAGATCGCGCTCCATCCGCACCGATGAACCAGTCACCGTATTCTACCTCACCATTGGTAAATGCCGCAGCCACTACCACTTCGTCATGAATGATGAAGTGAGAAAAGGAGCGTCCGTATTGAATAGTGCCTTGTGGCAATTGCGACGCCAGCGCACCCATCGCCTCGCAGCGTTTCATACATACCCATCCATCCAGCGGGATATCTTGCAACACGGCATCATCTGAATTTTTGAGCAGCAACTTATCAATGGATCTACCGGGCATCAAGTGATATGGATCGGTTTCCACCACTTTCTCCAACACCGTCATGGCATCAGGATGAATCAAAAACGCATGTCCGTTGCTGTGCGTTTGCTCTTCGCGCTCACAGACTACAACCTCATAACCTTGCTTGCGCATGGCAATGGCCAGCGACAATCCGGCTACTCCTCCTCCAATAATTACCGTCTTCTTCATAGCCTATGGATTTTTTGTATTCGTTGAAAAGCCTCGTCTAAAATTGTTGCTGAGGTGGCAAAACTCAACCTCACATGATGTTCCGCGCGTGAACCAAACCAGCGCGGTAATCCGGGAACGACAGCCACTTTTGCTTCGTTCAGCCAACGTCGGTGAATCTCTTCAGACGATTGACCTGTGGCTGTGATGTTCGCAAATGCCACATAGCACCCTTGTGGTGCGTGGCAAGAAACACCGGGCAATTCATTGAGCGCATTCACCGTAAAATCACGCATACGATGCAAATGATCCACAAATGAATGCAGCCAGTCTTGCGCTTCGGTGAGTGCAGCAGCTGCGGCAACTTGCGCCAACACATTGCATCCATGCACGGTCGAGCGATGCCCTGAGGCCTCCATCAAGCACTCGAAATGCTCTTGATTGAACGACAGTATAGCCCCTGCCCTCAGTCCTGCCAACCCATAGGATTTGCTGAATCCCGTCACCACAATGGTTCGTTGCTCGGCGGTTGGTATTGAGGCCATGCTCACGTATTGAGCGGGCTCGAACACGATATCACTCCAAATCTCATCGGATAGAATGATGAGGTTGTGTTGTTCGGCGATATCCGCCAGCACTTCCAGTTCTTTTCGTGTAAATACCTTTCCCGTTGGATTGAGTGGATTGCACAGGCAAACGAGTTTTGTATTTGGCGTGATGAGCTTGTGCAGCTGTTCGAAGTCAACGTGGTCGTTGGGATTAAGCGGGACCTCGAAAAGCGTGGCTTGAGCACCTGCGGCCTCAACACTATGCTTGAACAGAAAATCTACAGGATTGAAAACAATTGCCTCATCACCGGGCTTTAGGAAAGCCTTACACACCGCATAAATTCCAAAAGCCGCGCTGTCACAAGCGATGACAAATTCGGGACGCGCATTTACCTTTTTACGCTCTGCATAGTTGCGCGCCATGGCCTCACGGAAAAAGGATAGACCTTCAGCCGGGGCATAGGACAAATAACGATCGCGCGCATAACGGGCGATGGCTTCTGCAATTTCAGGGGCACAAGGGAAGTCGGGATCAGCGGCGGTGAGTGGAATCACTCCGGGTTCAACGGCGGCCCATCGCAAGTTGAACGCTCGCTCTCGCAAGAGTTCCATGCGGATTTGCTCATGGTCGAAGAGCAATTCAGCCGTTGGGTGAATCATACCGTGTGATTAGTTTGGTTGGCCGCCGGTTAAAGCGGAATTTGTTTAAAGCCAAACAAAGATAGGCAAATCGCGAGTTATTAACAAGCGCTGCCGCCGTTGATGAAACCTTAAACCGAAAAAACCACCTCTTCTAGCGGAACACGGAAGCGTGGACCATAGATGCCTTCAGGGATGCGCTTGCCGCAAGTAATGACCATATTGATTTCTGCGCGTGATGGTAAATCGAGCAACTTCTTCAGGCGTTTGCTATCGAAGCCTTCCACAGGGCAGGTGTCGTGACCTTCAGCGACCATAGAGAGCATGAATGTCTGCGAGGCAAGAGCGGCACTTTTGTGAGCCACGATCCGCATATCGGTGCGGTTGACTTGTCGCACCATTGGACGGCGCAAGCCGATAAACCAGGCCACGAGCATCTTGATACCTCCGCGAATGCCCAGGGGGTCATTGTTGTAGAGTATCGGCATCAACTTACCGTAATAAGTCAGGGCGCTTCGGCCTTTAAATGCAGGTCGATCACCTAAGTTTTTTTCCACGAAATCATAATTACTCCGCGCGCGTCTGCGCCACAGGTCGGGGCGCGCAACGACTACAATCATTTCGCGCGCCGTTTCCGTGGTATTCTGACCCATGCAATAGCGTGAAAGCTCCTTCATTTTAGCAGGAGTGCTGACGCGATAGAATTCCCAGAGCTGCATGTTGCTGCTGCTTGGCGCAAGGTGGGCGCGCTGCAAGCTTCGCGTCACGGCCATCGGATCATAATCAGTTGGATGAAACTTACGCACCGCACGACGCGTGTTTACAATGAAGTCAAAACAACTCGGCAAATCATTTTTCAGAGAATCCATACTACTCGTACTTTTCAAAATCGAAGGCTCAAAAATGGTTATAAGTAATTTGCAACCGTGAATTTTTTCTCATTCCCGGCCAAATGGCAGCACTTACTCAGCAAGAGTAATAGTTTCATGCTGCTCATCTTCCTGGTGAATCTGATTGTTCGCGGATGGAATAACGACGAGCTGTCGCTTAGCCGAGATGAACCCTTCACGCTTTACTTCTCGCAATTACCCCCATCGCGGCTGATTCCAATCGTACTCGAAACGAATAATCCGCCAACCTTCGAGCTTTTACTTCATCTGTGGACAGAGCTGTTTGGCACTGATTTAAAAACACTGCGTTGGCTGCCTACGCTGCTGATAAGTCTGGGGGCCATTCCATTTTTCCGGTTGAGTCAACGTGTTCTTTCTCCTACCGGTGTAGTTCTTAGCTCTATTCTATACCTCGCGTCAAACCATCTCATGAATGCCGCTCATTTAGACCGAGCTTATTGCGTGCTCATTGCAGGCTCTCTATTTATGGCTCATTTCTTCCAGTTGGTGTACGAGACAAAATCGATTCGATACCAATTTCTCTGGTCCATTGCAACCATCATCACATGCTCAGCGCATTATTTCGGCTGGATCATGGTTGCAGCGTGTTGGTTCGTGCTTGTCGCTTTCCGGGAATTCAGAATTACGATGCTCAAAAAAATGATTGCATCCACGGCAATCGTAATCGTTTGCTATTTACCTCTTGGGGTCTATTGCATTCAGCGATTTTTGATTTCGCGCAACGAATTTGGTGGAACAATCACGTACCCCAATGTTCAGCAATTTACTTCTCTGCTAGAGGTGTTTCTGAATGGCTATGCAGCCCTATTCATTATTTCCATTATTGGTATATATGCAGGTATTTCGTTTTACGCTCAAAAAAAGTGGAGCACGGCGATTGCGCTTATCTCGGGATGCCTTTTCGTGCTGCTCACAACCGCCGGAAAATTGTTCGAGCCATTTCAGATATACCCATGGATTACACTCGTTGTTTTCTCCATTTCGTTGATTGCAATCCCCGTTGCCATTTCAATAAGCAAACTTGCTCCCTCACACATTCTAATCATCTGCTGGGCCGGAATTCCAATCATTACCGGGTTTTTAATCTCCTCGTTGCTACCCATTTTTATTGATCGCTACTTCTGTTTCACTATTCCATCCTTACTCATTCTGGTTGTGCTATTGGCAGATTCTATTCAGAACAAAGCCATTCTATGGATTGCGCGTGCAGCCATCGTTTCAGCGTTCCTATACAACTTCGAACCGGTGCCGGACTATACGGTAGATCAACGCAAAGCCGTTGAACAATTCAAAACATTGGCTAATCGCTCCGACATGAGCATCATTGGTCCCGGTTACTTCGATTTTGACTTCACCTACTATTTCAACTCTGCCATTTTTTTTAATGGTCATTATCACATGCGTGATACCACAGGCCGAAAGATGTGCGATGACAATAGCTATGTTCGGTACAAAGAAGGTTTGCGCAGAGAATTACTCAGAAATAATATTCTTGTGGCAAACGATACTGCAGGACTACACATCGATACGGATAAAATAAATTCTATTTCGCTGTTTGATGGAAACCTTGCATTGGCCTATCCGAACAACGGACTCTTGTCTTATCTGACCTCGCGATATGGACCCCCTCGGGAATCCGCCGATTTTGTAGGCGCCTTCAAAATATACCGATTTCAGAAGTGACACAAGCGTTGTATAGTTGCGGCGTGTTCATTCTTGAACCTTTCAAAACCCAAAGCCAAAACCCGTTGCAATTAAGATTCCCCCCGGGGCTAACATTTTCATACCGGCCTTTGATGTGTCGGACAGTGTTTCCCCGGAAATCACGCGATAGGAAACACCGGTTATCGGAAACGAATATCCGGCTTGAATAAAGAAGCGATGATTCTGTTGAATACGGAAAGCTCTATACCATGCGAGCTGCAAGTTAGTCTGTGCGTTAAGCTCCAACTTCACTGATTTGGTTTCCTCATTGGATAATTCCATTTCGGTTTCCATTTCAGGCAATCCCGTTGCGTACGCTACACCTGCTGTGAGTGCGCTTCCGTGTTGCATACATCCGTTATAAAAGTATCGGAGTTCACCGGCCGTTTTAAATCCCCAGGAACCAATACCTCCGGATAAGCCAACTTGAACTTTATCCAGCACTTTGATGTCTGCGCCAATGCCGATAACACCGTAGTTTGAATTTAAACCGGTACCTAAGGTCACAAATGTGTTTTTACAATTGGTTGCTTGATTGGCATCCTGGTCCGTGCTTTGAGCACTAAGATTCACACTGCGTACTAGAATAGCTGCGAGAAAAATGAGTCGAGTTGTTTTCATGATGTTTGGTTTTTGTGATTCAAACATCATGGAATGGCCCCGAGTGGAGACTGAGCATTGGTTCAATATGATTTGAGAAAAATCATGAAGCCACTTAGTAATAGGCTACGAGCGCTTGTAAAACATCTTGCCGACCCGTTCAACATGTTCTTTCAATGCGGCATGATTGACCGCGTGGATATCGATAAGGTCAACTGCAAAAGGCAACGAACTAACAGCGCATTGCGAAAGAATGGACTCTATAACCTCCGGTCTCGGCCGAGCCGAGATATTCTATCCATTGATAACGATTGATTGATTCAGAATAAAAAGTAGCCCCGACGGGAATCGAACCCATATCAAAAGTTTAGGAAACTTCTATTCTATCCATTGAACTACGGGGCCAAATGGGGTCGCGAATATAAGAAGGCTTTGGCAGCAGCATAAGGGTTGACCGGGCGCGATCTCACTGCTCAAACGCATATACGTGCATCACACTATCGCTTGACCAAGTCTCAACAGCCGACCTCAATTGCATGAAGTCTTGCCACTTCGTCCAAGTGGTGCTATCGGCAGGGCTAGGGTTTCCGATGGCCAATACATAGACCTGTTCACCGGGGAAAAAGCGCAGCCAGTTTTGCGGGTCTTGCTGCCATCCTTTGTCAAACATCGCCACGAGATCAGGTTGATTGCGCAAGGCCGGTTTCCATGTTACGGGCGCATAAATCTTATGGCCACCCAACGCATCCACATGAACAATCTGTTGATTAATTCCAAGGTATTTAGTGCAATGCTCAAAAGGCCAGTCGTAACGGAAACGATGCACCAGCAGCACTCCGGGCTTATCAAATTCGGTATTCAACTCTAGTATATCCCGCATGAAAAAACCATGTTCCTCATGATAGGCCAGAACCTTATTACGATGATCAAACACCACAATCACAAGTGCCGCGCAGGCAATGAAACGCATCAGCGCTGTTCGCATGTGCATGAATAGCACGATAACTGAAAATAAGACCAGCAAGAAATTCAACCGCACACTCAACGCACCACCGCCACTCGAGGCATCGGGCATGATGAAGTACAAAGCGCCCAACACCATCAACATGGACAAGAGCATCGGAAGAGCAGCAGGGTCTTGCGTCTTTATTTGAACCGCATTCGGCTTAAGTTTCAACCAAACAATATCAATCAAGAGCGCTGCAGCCGGAGCAATCCAATACCATCGGGTAAAGGCCCACTCGTTGCGATTATTGATGATGAGTCCTTGCATCACGCCCCATTGACGCAAGAGTTCTTTGGATTCTACGAAAGCATATTGGCCTGTTTCGGAGTCATGCAATTGGTATAGGACAACCAGGATTGAAACGGGTAACGCCGCAAAAAGCGCAACACGCGAAGGCTTCCAAAGCAAATCAATTTTCCAATCATGCTCATGACGCCTTTGAAAAACATCCGTCAAAAAAGCGATGGCGATGAAGAGACAGGCCAAAACAGCCGGCACTAAATGCAGGAGGTAAGTGACAACCAGCAGTAAGGCCAATGCCCCGCTTTGTCGCACCGGCATTGGATTCTTCCACATAATATCCCGCAAACGCACGAAATATCCTGTGGACACGAACATAGCCGCAAGTCCCAACATGAAACTGAAAAAGCCGCTGAACAAGGGTGTATTCAACAAAAAACACAACGGCAACAAGAGCATGATGCGATCAACTTTTAACGCCCGCAACAGATATCGCAGTGCGAAAAACAGTGAGGCCATGCACAGCACTGCCATGACGCGGTCGCCATTCTGTTCTCCAACGATTTGAATGACCATCAACAGCAGGTAATGACCGAGCAGGTTTGGCGATACAAACGTGTTCAACTCAACATAAGGAGCCCATGCATGATCAGAGTCAAACAATAGAGAATGAATAATGTTGGCATTGTGAATATGGCCCGGGCCATCCAATGTGGTAAATGACTGTGCTGTCAGAATCGGAAAAACGAATGCACCGAACATCAGCCAGGATAACATCCGGAAGGTTATATCACTCGTAAAATATCGACTCAGGACTTGTTGCATGCTTCAATCGAACACGACGGCGAAAGTACGTGGGTGATTGGAATCAGCCAACTTGAGGGGTCAGCGCTGCGCGTGTTTAGCTGATTTTAGTCACTTTGACCCCCATTGTTGAAATAAACAGGGTGATTTTTAAAACTTATTTTCGAGGGCTCCCGTAGCAGTCGGACATTGAACGAACATTACCGTTGGAATGAGTACCCCTCTACCCGGTATCAATCATCCACCCTATAAAAACATCAAGAATATGCACAGGAAGAATGCTTATGGTTTGTTTTCGTTGCTGCTAGGTTTCAGCATTTTGCTGGCCTCATGCGGCGAATCAACCGATCAAAAAACGACTCAACCGCCCGTTCAAACGACTTTGGACTCTGCTGAAGTGGCGCGTATGAAGGAACTGGAGAAGATTTTCTTCTCAATTCCATCACCCATGGAAATGTCGTCATTGATTAAGGAGAAAGGCTATCAGTTTGACCAAAACAAATTGGTTGCAACAAGCAATGTCGATAAGTACACCGGTGAGTCACGTCAGGCCGTAATGCTGGGAGTTTACGGTGCGGATTTAAGTTATACCGCCATTTTCGATCAGAAGCAAATGACCATGGAATACTTCGCCGCAGCGCAAAAGCTGGCGCGTAGCATGGGCGTTGACGGTGCGCTCACCAACGATTTGATTGAGCGTCTGGATAAGCATCAGGAAAATCGTGACTCTATGTTGCACATTGTTTCCGAGGCTTATTCGGACTTGAATGGATATCTGAAAGAAAATCAGCGTATCGAGGTATCCGCCATGATAGTGGCCGGCGGCTGGTTGGAAGGCCTCTATCTCTCTACAATCTATGGTAACGATGGAAACACCGATTTACGTCAGCGCATCGCGGAGCAGAAATACGCCCTCAACAATTTGATGAGCTATTTGGATAAGTTCGGTGATGCCCCGGCATTGAAAGAACTTCGCGCTGACCTGAAAACCATTCAGGACGCTTACGCGGGTGTTGGTGAAAACAAAGGCAAAACGACATCAAGCAAAGATGAGAGTGGGACGATGGTCATTGGCACCACCACTACGTTGAGCATGGATGATGCAACGCTGGCCACCATTGCAACCTTAGCCAAGGATCTTCGTACGAAATACACAGCGCTCTAAACCCACCCTAAAAAGACGAGATTATGAAACTCATCAAAATACTTCTTCCCCTATTGATGCTCATGCCATTGGTGTCTGATGCACAATGCAGAGCGTTTACCAAAAACCAATGTTTGCCGCAACTCGATGGCTACGTTCAGAACGACAACTACAACTCCGCCATGCTGGTACCCGGTGATGATGCCGAGTTGTTGCTCACCTTTTACGGCGGCAAAGAATACCGTCTGGTAATTTGTGCTCACCCGATTTTGGGTAGTGTCGATTATGAAGTGACCGATACCAACGGTGATTCCATCTACAAGGGCAACTCAGCAGCAGGCAACAGCTTCGACTTTAAAATGGTGAACACTCAACAGCTTATCGTCAAGCTTCATGTTCCTGAGCAAAAGTCTGCCGTATCCGTGCACGAAGGTTGTGTATCGGTATTGGTAGGCTCAAAAGAATCGAATTAAGATTTTCCTCCGCTTAAACTGGAAATAAGTGGAAATGCCGGAGTGACCGCAGCGTCACTCCGGCATTCTGCATTTTTAGGGTACATCTCATTCCCTGAAAATTTGCCGTTATTATGACTTCGGTAGGGAAATGTGTGGTTGGTCTTGTCTTACATTCGTTACCTCGATAACTATGGTAAAAGCAAGGTTAATTGGTTCTTGGTTGGTGTGCATGCTCTTGAGCATCGCCTCATGGGCGACACACAATCGCGCTGGAGAAATTACCTATGAACATGTTGGGGGGTTTACCTATCGCGTGCGCATTACGACGTACACGAAGCAAAGCGCTATTGCTGACCGCAATTCACTCAAAATACGTTGGGGAGATGAAGGGCCCAACACAACGGAAGGCGACCTCGACAGTCTTTTTCGAACCAATCAAGTCCTCAATGTAGGCATCGATGTTAAGCGCAATGAATACACGGGACTGCACACGTATAGCGGCCCCGGTACATTTACCATTTCGGTGGAAGACCCCAATCGCAATGCGGGTGTGCTTAATATCAATAACGGCGATCCCGGCACTCCGGAAGCAGAAAAAACATCGACTTCTGTCATGGCGGTATTCGCCATTCGGTCGGTGCTCGTAATTCGTCCGGGTAATGGTGGCCACAACAACTCGATCAAGTTTTTGAATCCTCCGATTCAAGACGCTTGTATCTATCAGCCTTGGATCCACAATCCCGTGGCTTTTGATTCTCTTGAAGGCGATCACCTTGTGTTTTCACTGGTTTCTTGTCTTGGTCTAAACGCCGAACCACTGGATGCATGGGAGTCACCCACGGATTATACCGATGATCCAACCGATGTATTCTCGATAAACCCTGACAATGGCGACATCACCTGGGACACGCCGCTGGTAGCCGGAGAATACAACGTCGCGTTTGAGGTGAAAGAGTATCGTCAGGGTATTTTCGTTGGGTCAGTGCAGCGCGACATGCAAATTACGGTGGTCACCTGCGCGAATGTGCCGCCGGAGATTGCCGAGCTTCCTGATTATTGCATCGGCGCGGGAGAGCTGTTGCAGTTTCAGTTGAATTACTCCGATCCCAACGGAAGTCAATTTCAAATCGACATCGATGCTTTAGGAGGACCCATGACTGATGTTGAGCACGTAGCGATTTATGACGATGATTCGCGCACCTTCAGTTGGAACCCGCAGTGCGCAGAAGTACGCGCGGAACCTTATTACGTTTCATTTCTCGCTACAGACCAAGGCAATATACCGTTGACAGATGTCGAAACTGTTAGCATTCAAGTTGTCGCGCCTGCTGTAGAAAACCCGCTGGCCGATGCAGTCGGCAATCAGATGAATTTAAGTTGGGATTTAACCCCGTGTTACAATGATTTCGACCCTGGCGAACGGGATGAAGTGCGCTATCTTGTGTATCGCAGAAATGGTCTGTTTGGATTTGAGCCGGACAATTGCGAGCTTGGAGTGCCGGAATACACCGGTTACAGTTTCATTGGTGAAACACAAGGAGCATCTGCCAACAGCTATGTCGATACAAGTGTGTTTTATGGTGGCGTGTATTGCTACATGGTAGTCACCGTTTGGCCTGATGGCGCCATCAGTTATGCCAGCGAAGAATTTTGCGATACCGTGAACAAGGAAGTACCGGTAATGACCAAAGTGAGCATTGGCGTAACGGATCTATTGACCGGCATCGATACGGTGCATTGGTCGAAGCCCTCCGACTTGGACACAGCACTTTTTCCGGGCCCCTATGTGTACGCGCTTTTTCACGGCGCTAACGGAGCTACCGCCAATGAGTTGATTTACTCTTCACCGGTATTTGCATCATTAGAAGATGGTGACACGACCTTTATTCATTCAGGGCTTAACACGTTCGAATATGGCCATCGATATCGCGTCGAAATTCAATCGCAGAGCACCGGGCAGCGAGCAGAATCCGCAAACGCTGCATCGCTTCATTTGGGGTTGATTCCCGGAGATAACTCCGTTACACTCAACATGGGTGCAGATGTTCCATGGGCAAATTACCGTTATCACATTTATCGCAAAGACGCCGGTTCCAGCGATTTTGTAGAAGTCGGTATATCGAACTTCTACTTGTATACCGATAGTAATTTGGTCAACAACCAACTGTATTGTTATCGTGTTAAAGCCATTGGTTCATATTACGCCGGCGATGTACCGGATCCGCTCGAAAACTGGAGTCAAGAGGTGTGTGCAACGCCCTACGACCAGACGCCGCCATGTCCACCCGAGTTGGCTATTGAAGATGATTGTATAACAGGAGTAAATACACTCACATGGCAAAATGTTGCAGGATGTGCCGATGACATTCGCGGATACGTGGTTTACTATGCACCCACTTTGCTGGATTCACTCACGGTGATTTACACCAGTTATGATGCGGAGGATACTGTTTTTGTTTTCGATGGTTATGAGCGCAACGATCCTGCGAGCATTGCCGGCTGTTATGCCGTGACCGCAATAGATTCGCTCAATCTATGGCCGGATGGCAATTTTTACAGCAATGAAAGTGCGTTCTCAAATGTCGTGTGTATTGATAACTGTCCGGAGTACACGCTTCCCTCTATCTTCAGTCCGAATGCCGATCAATTGAATGACTTCTTTAAGCCCTTCCCTTACCGCTATGTAAAGGAGATTGATTTAAAAGTCTACAATCGATGGGGAGGTATTGTATACGAAACTACAGACCCGGCAATTGCTTGGGATGGAAAGAATAAAGAATCCGGAACCCTTTGCAGCGATGGGATTTACTACTACGTCATTCGCGTCGATTACATTCGTCTGAGTGGAATTGTCAGCGAATCCTATAGTGGGAATGTGCGCCTGCAAAGTGGTTCACCAACACCTTCCAGCAACTAATATGTTTTCCGGAATCATTGAATCGATGGGCGAAGTTGTCGCCATTCGCCACGACCAAACCAACGTGCACTTTACCCTCAAGGCGTCGTTTACCTCCGAGTTGAAAATCGACCAAAGTGTTGCACACAATGGCGCATGCCTGACGGTGGTGGCACTTGAGGATGACACTTACACAGTGACGGCCATTGACGAAACGCTCAAGCGGACAAACCTTGGTCATTGGAAAGTCGGAACATGGGTTAACCTGGAACGTTGCCTAAAGTTGAACGACCGTCTGGACGGCCACATGGTGCAAGGCCATGTGGATACGGTAGGCACATGTACCTCCATCGAAGACGAACAGGGCTCGTGGAAATTTCATTTTACGTATGTCCAAACACCTGAAGGGGCGACCGTACCCAAAGGGAGTATTTGTGTCAATGGCGTGAGCTTAACGGTTGTTGACTCTGCCCCAGGGAGTTTTTCCGTTTGCATCATCCCTTATACCTACGAGCATACCAATTTCAAAAAATTGCAGGTCGGCGATGCGGTTAACCTGGAGTTCGACATCATTGGCAAGTATGTTATGCGGTACATGGCTCTTAATAACTTATAACACTTGACACGGCATCGCGCTATACCCCGGCCGTAACTTCGTCTTTCAATAAACGCCACATGATTTTCGCATTACAACTACTACTGAGTTTATCCATTCTGATCATACTGCATGAAGGAGGCCACTTCATTCCTGCAAAACTGTTTAAGACCCGGGTGGAAAAATTCTACCTCTTCTTCGACCCATACTTTTCGGTATTAAAAAAGAAGATTGGCGAAACCGAATATGGTATTGGCTGGCTTCCTCTGGGTGGTTATGTGAAGATATCGGGAATGGTGGATGAGAGTATGGACAAAGAGCAGATGGCACAACCTGCTCAGCCATGGGAATTTCGCGCTAAACCGGCTTGGCAGCGGTTGATCATCATGATTGGCGGCGTAGTGGTTAATGTCATTGTGGGTATTGTCATTTACAGCGCTATCCTTTTCACGTGGGGAAAGGAAGTTGTTCCTTCGGAAAATGCGAGCTACGGCGTGCATTGCAATCCGTTGATGTATCACTACGGCTTTCGCGATGGCGATAAGATACTGGCCTTAGATGGCGTGAAGCCTGAAAGTTTTCAGGACATCAACAAGAGCCTCATATTGGATGATCCGCATGAGGTAACTATTGAACGCTATGGCGAGCAACTCACGATAGCCTTACCGGAAGATTTCGGGCAGTTGTTGGTAGACAGCGGCATTAAGTCCGGTGCTTTCAGTTTGCGTATTCCCTTTGTGATTGATTCTGTTGTTCCCGGTAATCCGGCTTTCCACGCGGGGTTGCTCAAAGGGGACAGTATTGTAGGAGTGAATGGATTGTACACACCGTATTTTCAAGAAATCGCCAAAGAATTGCGCAACAATAAAAACAAAGTTGTTCGCTTGCATTTGGTGCGCGAAGGACAAACTATGGCGGTTCCTGTTGACGTTACCGATGAGGGGCGCATTGGTGTTTCACCACGTTCACTGGAGCATTTCATTTCGGTTGACACCTTGAGTTATAGTCTTGGTTCTGCTATTCCCGGTGGTTTTCATGAAGCGTGGGAAACAGTTACCAATTACACGAGTCAACTACGCTTTTTATTTTCCAAATCAGGAGCAAAGCAGGTGGGTGGATTCGTAACGTTTGCGAAATTGTTTCCTGAAGAATGGGACTGGTGGGCGTTTTGGGAGAGGACTGCATTCATTTCGCTGGTCTTGGCATTCATGAACATCCTGCCTATTCCGGCTCTTGATGGCGGTCATGTGATGTTCTTGCTCTGGGAAATGATTACCGGCAAGGCGGTCAGTCAAAAGGTGCTGGAACGTTCGCAAATTATCGGTATGATTCTCTTATTGGGCCTCATGTTGTATGGCAACGGTATGGATATTTTCCGCATTGTTACAGGATCCTAAATATGATTTCAGGCTGACGTTGTTCGCTATTTTTTCGAAAGCAATCCCATGCGTTTTTGCCCTGTTCTCCGGACAACTTTTCGGGCAGCTTCATCATTGCTCGTCAGGTGTAAAAAATGATCGCTCGCTCGAACGCGTTCAGGCTGTGGCAATCACAGGCGGGAAGTTGCATGTGATTGAGCAGCGTCAAGAGCAGCTTCTCAATTGGGTGCGCTACTCCTGCGATAATCTTTCCGACATTGGTCAATCAACCATTTCATTTCCTTCAGAGGAACTAGTTCTGGAGCACTTTTTCATGGTGAGTGATACGCTAACGATTCTGTATTCGCAGTGGAATAGATCATTGGAAAGGACAGAGGTTTTTGCCGGTCGATATTCAGAGAAAGGTGTCCTCATTGATTCTCTGCATCAGCTTCATTTCCGCCCGGAAAATGGGAAACCGCGACGAAGCGGACTTCAGTGCGAGCTCTCACCCGACAGCTCGAGATTTGTCTTGTTTTTTGACGGCGAAATTGAACGCAAGCAATCAGAGGGCATTCACTTTCGTTGCTTCAATCGCAATTTGAGTCTGCTGTGGGAGAAAGACCTGCGTTTACCGCCGGCTCCGGAGATTGCACAAGTGCATCATTATCTGCTGGATAATCACGGGAGCATCTATTTAATGAGCGGTCGCAATCCAATCAAGTCCTTTTCAGATTGGCAACGGCCTCAAGGCGGGCAATATGTGGCCTATTATTTTGACCCGTATAGCAAGCGGTTGAAGCAATACGACATCGGGCTAAAGGATAAGCAAGTGCTTTCTGCCGAATTTTCGTTGAACAACAAGCAAGAGGTAGTGATAGCCGGATACTACTCCAACAACTTCAAATTCAAAGCCGACGGAACCATCCTGATCATTTTAAATGCGCATGGAGGTAGCATCCGGAAGGCAGCGTATACGCCATTTTCAGCATCTTTTTTAGAAACAATGCAAGATGGCGGAAAAGAAACCCTGGAGGATTTCTATCTCGACCATCTGCATGTTAACGATAGCGGGAACGTTGTGCTCATTGGCGAACAATACTACGTCAGTCGTTTTGTAACTACCGATCCCACCACCGGGCGTCAGGTCGTTGACTACCGCTACAATTTCGACGACATGATGATGCATTGCCTGGATACTGCGGCAGAGCACATCTGGTCGTTGCGTATACCCAAGCGCCAGTTCACCAACTCACCGAGCGACGTCCACTTCTCCTATGCCTTTGCTCCTTCCGATGCGGGATATGCGGTAATTTTCAATGACGATGAAGCCAGCACAGAGCGTTTGGCTTCGGGAGAAGACACGCAGGCGTCGTTGTGGACGGGTTCAAAGAACAGTGTGACCACCCTTTGTCTAGTAAATCCTGCAGGGCAACTTACCCGCAGCACGCTCACCGACAACAACGAGGAACGCCTGTTATTCAATCCCTTAATGGTCACCCCGGGCCCTATCGGCCAATCCATTTTTGGGTTCAGCGATAATCGCAGCTACAAGTTTTGCCGAAGGAAGTGAGATAATTCGCCCTGATGCATATATATTTGCAACCCCTTTCAAAGGAAAGGGCGTATGCCTAGGTGGCGGAATTGGTAGACGCGCACGACTCAAAATCGTGTGTCTTCGGGCGTGTGGGTTCGATTCCCACCCTGGGTACAATAATCGACATGCTGCGCAAGCAGCTCATTTAACCAAAAAAACCGTTTACACTTAAACCATCGGAATTCCGGTGGTTTTTGTTTTGGTGGTGGTTATGACTAACTTGCCGCGGCATAAGAACATTTAGCATTATGGCAAAACAACCCTCAGCGCCCTCGAAATTGAAATTCGCTTTTCAAAAGAAAAACTACCAATTGCTGCTCATTGGAGTTGGTATTGTGCTTTTAGGTTATTTGCTCATGACCGGCGGGGGCAGCGAAGATCCAAACGTGTTTGATCCATCTATTTTCTCTTTCCGCCGAATCACACTGGCTCCTATCGTAGTGTTGTTTGGGTACGCTTTCATCGGTTATGCTATCATGCATAAGCCAAAGCAGCGCAGCGAATCGTAATACCTGAATCGCTCGGCTCGTGTCCATTTTTCAAGCTATCATCATTGCCATTGTTGAGGGAATTACAGAGTTTCTTCCCATCAGCAGCACGGGCCATATGATTATCACCCAACAGCTATTGGGCATTGGTGACGATGCGTTTGTCAAAGCCTTCATCGTGAACATTCAGTTTGGCGCCATTCTCAGTGTGGTCGTACTCTACTGGAAGCGCTTCTTTCAAAGCCTTGATTTTTATTTCAAACTCATCTTCGCTTTCATTCCTTCTGCGGTTCTCGGACTCTTACTGAATGATGTTATCGATGAACTGCTGGAAAGCCCCACAACGGTTGCGGTGAGTCTTTTACTGGGAGGAGTGGTGCTTGTCTTCATCGACAAGGTCCTCAATCCCAAAACAGAAATTGTCCTCACCTTTCCGAAAGCCTTTGTCGTCGGTCTTACGCAGTGCATCAGCATGATTCCCGGTGTATCGCGCTCAGCAGCGACGATAATCGGTGGCATGTCGCAAGGCTTAACACGCAAGCAGGCCGCTGAATTTTCCTTCTTTCTGGCAGTTCCTACCATGTTTGGTGCAAGCGCCCTGAAACTGATCAAAGCACTTGACGGCACACCCGAAATTTTCACGACACACAATTTGACCGTGCTCGCGATTGGCAATCTGGTCGCCTTCCTAGTCGCTATGCTGGCGATACGTTTCTTTGTTTCCTATCTCACTCAATACGGTTTCCGCGTCTTCGGCTGGTATCGCATTATTCTGGGTGCACTGTTACTCATTCTGCTGGGTGCCGGGGTGAACCTGAGTGTGCTGTGATGAGGTTGTTTTCGTTCATTACCTTTCGAACATGAAATTATCAGCAGCGATTATTACCTTCAACGAAGAGCGCAATCTTTCGCGTTGTCTTAAATCGTTGGTAGATATTGCCGATGAAATCATCGTGGTGGACTCCTATTCCACTGATCGCACACAGGCCATCGCTGAATCCTTCGGTGCACGGTTCATTCAACATCCCTTCGAAGGTCATATTCAACAAAAAAATTTCGCTCTAGAACAAGCAACAGGCGATTGGATCCTTTCGCTTGATGCTGACGAAGCACTCAATGAAACATTGCGCGCTTCGATTCTTGCATACAAAGCACATCCCAGCGGTGCAGGATGCAGCATGAATCGTCTCACCAATTACTGCGGTCATTGGGTAAAACATTGCGGCTGGTACCCTGATAGCAAAACGAGATTAGTCGCCAGAGGAAAAGCCCGCTGGGGCGGTGTTAATCCGCATGATCGCCTTGATCTAATTGACGGATCCATGCCAACACATTTGAATGGCGATATCCTTCATTATTCCTATTACACCCGCGAAGACCATTTGCGTCAGATTGAATATTTCGGAAAGATTGCTGCGCGTGAATTGCACACGCGTGGCACCTCAATTTCAACGGTAATGATTGTACTGAAGGTTGTCGCACAGTTTTTCAAAAGCTATATTCTGAAAACCGGTTTTCTGGATGGCGCAACAGGCTTCACCATTTCGCGACTTTCGGCCTATGCAACCTGGCGCAAGTACTCCTTGCTTCTAGAGATGCATCAACATTCATGAGTACCGCAATGAATCATATCATCATATCACGCACCGATAGTATTGGGGACGTGATGCTCACACTGCCCATGTGTGGTAAAATCAAACAGCTGCTCCCATCATGCAGAATTACGTTATTAGGCAGAGGTTACACGCAAGGCATCATCGAAGCATGTGAGCATGTCGACGCCTACCTGAATTGGGATGAACTCAAAACACAATCCCCTGCTGAACAAATTGCTGCACTTCAGGTAGACGAGCCCGATGCCATCATTCATGTTTTTCCGCGCAAGGAAATTCTGTGGCTCGCGAAAAAGGCCGGCATCCCTATGCGCATTTGTACGGGCCATCGCTTGCATGCGCTGACCAAGTGCAACAAGCTTGTTTTTTTCTCGCGAAAAAACTCTGATTTGCATGAAGCACAACTCAACTTCAAGTTGCTGCGACCACTTGGCTTTGATGATGTTGTTTCACCGAAAGAAATTGCCGGACTCTATGGATTTACTCAATCAATGCATTCTCTTCCGCCGTCGGTTGAAGCTGATCTGCAGGCACACGCAGATAAAATCAAGGTGATTCTCCATCCACTCTCGAAAGGCAGTGCGCCGTCATGGTCATTGGAGAACTATCGTGAACTGATTGCTTCGCTTCCCGAAGAGCGCTATCACGTCTACATCACGGGCACGGCAGAAGAGGGGCAACAATTGCAGGGCCTGTTAAATGCGCACGATGCAAAACTTACGGATCTCACCGGAAAGCTCAGTTTAGCGCAGCTTATTGTCTTTATTAGCCAGTGTGATGCACTTGTTGCTGCCAGCACCGGACCGCTGCATATTGCTGCTGCGTGCGGCATTCAGGCGATTGGTTTGTTTTCTCCTAAACGTCCGATGCACCCCGGAAGGTGGGCTCCAATCGGAAAAAAAGCGGTTGTTATTTGTGCGAATTCCCATCCGAAGAAGGGCGATTTTTTGGCGATTTCGAGCGCACAAGTTCTTGAAGCGATAACGAACGCTCGGTCGTAAACAGCGCATAGAAATAAGCGAAAAACATCACGCCTGCCTGCGACTCTAATGTGTCCTCCGTCAGGAATGACAGTGCCGCAAGAATGAAAAACATGATGTAGTTCGGGTCACGGCGATAACCATGGAGCAATGGCCAAATCAAGATGATCAAAAAGATGATTAATCCAACAACGCCATAAGTAATCCACATCGTCAGGTATTGATTGTGAGCGCGCAATCTGAATTGAGGTTGCAGGGGTGATTGCTGGTCGATGTAAGCTTGACGAAAAGAGGATTTCACATCACCCGTTCCTACACCAAACAGCCAATTCGCTTTGGCAATACTCCATCCTGTTTTCCAGAATTCCCATCGCTGTAGCACGCTGTGACCGTTAGGATCACCGCCGGCGCGATAATTTGACCACTCAAAAAAGATGCGATCCAATCGTTTGCTCAGTCCAGTCTTTTGATTGTCGAGAATCGTCGGAACTCCGCGTTCTATAGCCTTTACATCATCGTTGGAAAGCGCTGCAACACCTTCGCGGTCCTTATGCAAACCTTTTGAGGCCATATATCGAATGAGGGTTCCCTTGAGCACGTGACCGCGTCCATCGAGGCTATCCAGATGAATGACACTACGCGTATACCAGGCGTCATACAATTCACCCCAGGCAATGTGCGTCATAACGTAGTGGCCATCTTCAATGAAGGGATACTCCTCGTGATGTATGTATGATTCACCATTCGTTGTCGTCTTCTCAAGATTCTTCCAATCCAATTGGGGAACATTAAAATACGCCTCATACGCGCGCTGCGTGAAGTATAGCGGAGCAGCAACAGCGACAACCAACACGACAGTATAGAGTATCTTTTTGAAGGCCGACTGTTGACCGGCTATCTGCCGGATGATTACCCACAGCAGCAAAGCCATCAACACGATTACTCCCGTAACACTGCCGATGATATAGATGAAATACAACGACGGCAAAGCAACCAACCCAATCAGCACGATGCCTTGCCAGGTGTTGTGTGCAAAGCGCACCAATAGACCAAGGGCCAGCGCAATCAATAAAGAAAACCTGACATGCGATATGAAAACAGAGATGTTGCGCACGTCATCTTCTCGCGGAACTTCTTGCAACCAATACACTTTCAAACACCATACAACGGCCGCTGTTACCGAAACGATAAACAATCCAATCAGTGCGCGGAATTGCCCTTGCGTCAGCGGCTCCAGCAAAGCAAATAAAACAGGGAGCGCGAGAATAGGGAGCTTCATGCGTAAGTCCCATGAAGCGTAATCATAATCAGTCGTCCACAACAATCCTACACAAGGCAGCAGAAACAAGGCGATGAGCGCTAGGGTGTTTGAATTCTGTTTGAGTCGATTCCAACGTCGCTTCAAGGGCTGCTTCGTGAGCACATCTGTTGCTATGCTGCAAACAAGCACACCCAGCAACCAAAACATAGCAAACGACATTAGGAAATTACTGAAAGGCAATGCCACTGTGAGCATTGCGAATCCTGCGAATTGCAAGTAGCGCAGTGAAGTATTCCAGAGGGTGAGGTTCATGGCAACTGACCGCCGCCGCTAGTCATTGAGCGGCACGGTAGCAAAAGGATCATTTCTTTGTTTCTACCGGTGCGAGCAGTTGGTTGTAGTTGGAAGCAAAGACTTCCAATGATTTTTTGATGCATGGATCATCCGGCAGGGAATGCTTAGACCTGCCCGACTGATAGTAGTAACGTGCAACAATTTCATTCTCGAGAACCTCCTTAATCTGATCTTTGAATTTTACCAGATCTGTTTCTTTTTGTGGTTCAATGACTGCAAACAAGGCGTCAAATTGCTTTTCAGCTCCGGTATAGTACTTCTCTTCCGTAGCTGTTTTTTTCAACTCATCAAACAGCTTCTTGGTGTGTGTATCGTAGTGAAAATTCGCAGCTTTAGCAAAGTCCATGAACGCATTGTACTCAGCGTCGGTCAGCTGAAACGCATCTGCTGAATCGATGCGCTCATGCGAAGCATGGTAAGTAGTAGCCCAATGGAAAATCACCCAATTCTCGAGCAGAGAGCGCAGGACGTGAGCGGCATCTTCATCTTTTACTTCGACATCCGGAGAGATGCCACGCCCATCGCGCACGGGCCGGCCACCTTTAGTTTTGAAGTTCTTGATCAATGAATCAGCCTTCGCTGCAACTTCTCCCGTTGACTGATCACGGTGTGAATAATCGAGGCGTTGAATGCATCGTCCGCTCGGCGTATAGTATTTCGCAACCGTGAGCTTCAATTTCGTGTTGTAGGCCAAATCCTTTGTTTGTTGCACAAGGCCTTTCCCGTATGACTCAGAGCCCACCACTACGGCACGATCCAAATCTTGTAAGCTTCCGCTCACAATCTCCGATGCTGAGGCCGAACCTCCGTCGACGAGCACAGTGATGGGCATCTGTGTGTCGATGGGTTCATTGGTTGCTGTGTAGACCTTATTCCATTCATCGATTTTACCCTTGGTTCTCACGATTTCTGTTCCCTTCGGCACAAAGAAATTCACGATGCTGATAGCTTCTCTCAACAGACCGCCTCCATTGCCGCGGAGATCCAAAATCAATCGCTGCATGTTGCGTTTTTTCAACGCAAGAAAAGCGGCCTTCACTTCGCTTGATGCCGACTGGGTGAATCCCGTCAGTTGTATATAGCCGGTTGTGCTATCGGCAAGCATAGCCGAATAAGGAACATCCTTGATTTTAATTTCTTCACGCTTGATGGTAATGTTGCGCGGTGACGATTCACCCGGGCGCTGAATGGTCAGCTGCAGTTCACTTCCGGGCTGACCCGTAAGTTGATCGGTGATATCATCATGCTTCTTTCCTTCGATAGATTTACCGTCTACCTTCAGTACAACATCGCCGGCCAATAAACCCGCCTTCACAGCGGCATATCCCTCATAAGGCTCAGTGATGGTCACCTTCCCATCGATGGTGTTCACTAATGTTCCAATGCCTCCGTATTGTCCGGTTTGCATGAACATAGCTTCCTCGATTTTGGTTTCCGGATAATACACCGTGTAGGGATCGAGTGATTTCAGCATGGCATCGATCCCGGTTTTCATCATGGCTCCCGGCTTCGTTCCATCAACGTAGTAAATATTCAACTCCTTGTAAACAGAAGTGAAAATCTCCATGTTCTTGGAAATCTCGAAGAATTCGTCGGACACTGTTGCCGAAAGCAAGGCCAGTGCAGCCACCACAATGGCGACATATCGACGGATAGGATTAGCAAAAAAACGTTTCATCATGTCTATAAATCTCTTCCTGAATCTTCTTTGATAAGCTGATTGAGTTCGCCGGAAAAGCGGTTCAACAAATCTGAGAGTTTGCCAAAAACGTAGGCCTGATTGGGAAGTTGTTTTCCGGTAAAAATAAAATGCAAAGTCGCTTGCTTTCCTGCAGATTCAAGCGAAGTATAAACAATGTGTTTTTGTTTTCGGTAGGCTTCACGCAGCAACCGTTTGACACGATTTCGGTCATGGGCACGCTTGAAAATACGCTTGCTCACACTGAACATGGCTTGCGCGGGAAAGTCACAAGGCACCTCCGTGATTCGATAAACCAGAATGATGGCCGGTGTTTTTATCGGCTTACCCTCCTGATGCAGCGCTTCAATGAGTTTGCGCCGTGAAAGGCGTTCATCCTTGCACAGAGTAAAGCGAATCTTTGGAGTTGTCGGCACAGGGCGAAATTACATCCCAACCCCAGGGTAAAATGCCTTAAAGAGGAATTTTACAAAGCTTGGCAATGTCACCATGTTCACCTATTCTTGCAGTAAACCATTACAACCACGAACTATGCGTTTGTCTGTCATTGTGTTTCTCTTGCTTTCCACGACCGTTTTCGGTCAACGCACAACTATTTCGGGCATCGTGAGAGATTCGCGAAGCGATGAGGCTCTTCCGGGGGTCGTGGTGCGCAACATGGCCACCGGTGCCGGCACCTCCTGTGATCTGTTTGGGCGCTTTCAATTAGCCGCGCAGGCGGGCGATTCATTAACCTTTTCGTATGTGGGATACCTCTCGGAAAAGAGGTTGTTGATGGTTCAAAACTTATCCGGGGAATTCATCGTGCGCATGCAGGCACAATCAAACGAATTCAGTGTGGTAGTGGTGTCGGCAGGAAAATTCGAACAGCAAGTCAGTGAAGTCACTGTGAGCATGGAAGTTCTGCAACCGGAACTATTACGGGATAAAAATGTCGTGTCCGCTAACGAGGCATTGCAGCAAACGCCCGGGGTGAGTATCGTGGATAAAGAGCCTCAAATCCGTAGCGGTAGTGGTTATTCATTTGGAGCAGGCAGTCGCGTGCAAATCCTGGTCGACGACATGCCAGTGCTCAGTGGCGACGCCGGACGTCCGGCGTGGGATTACCTTCCTGTCGAGAATGTCTCTCAAATTGAAGTCATCAAAGGCGCCAGCAGCGTACTCTATGGCAGCGCTGCGCTGAGCGGTGTGATTAATATGCGCACTGCTTATCCATCAGATACCGCGCGAACCGTGGTAACAGCGTATCACGGCGTCTACAGCAAGCCTCAAAGTGCCGGTTCCGTTTATTGGCAGGGCAATCTTCAGCGCAGCGGTATCAACTTTCTTCATCTTCAAAAATTCGGAGCTTTAGATGTAACCATCGGTGGCAATGTGGTGGGCGATGATGGTCATTTAGGACCCATCAAAGACAGTGTCGACGGAACATTTACCAATGGTTACAACCCTTTCACGGTCGACCGCTACGCGGCGAATTCACGCGCTCGGTTAAATGCCAATCTGCGCTATCGTTCCAAAAAAATATCCGGGCTTAGCTATGGGCTCAACAGTAATTGGAATGTCAGCAATTCGCTTTCTACCTTGATTTGGGATAATGCGCAAACCAATCTATACGCGGCCTATGACGGTAGTGCTACGCGCACGCGGCAGCTGCTGGGAACCGTTGATCCTTACATCACGTATTTCACGCCCGGTGGCCAGCGGCATTCGCTTCGCACGCGCTGGCAATCGCTCGACAACAACAACGATAACAATCAGGGAAACTTCAGTGATCAGTATTACGGTGAATACCAATACCAGCATCAGTGGGGTCAAGAACGCGACCTCAACCTGACGACTACTTTCGGTGCAGTTGGTATTTATACCCAAGCGCGTGGAGAGCTATTCACGGGCGGTAATCCGGACGGACGCAATACAGCTGAGAATTACGCGGCATTTTTTCAAGTCGATAAAAAACTGTGGGATAAATTGAATCTATCGGGTGGTGTACGCTATGAGTTCTTTCGCATCAACGACGATGAAGATTCGAAGCCTGTGTTCAGAGCGGGAGCCAACTACGCGCTGGGTCAGGCGACGTTCATTCGGGCTTCTTACGGCCAGGGCTTTCGTTTCCCATCCATTGCCGAAAAATTCATCGTTACCGGCGTAGGTGCCATCAACATTTTCGCAAACCCTGATTTGGTCGCAGAAACTTCCGACAACATGGAGATTGGACTCAAGCAAGGTTTTCGGCTTGGGCGTTTTTTAGGCTATGCTGATGTGGCCGTGTTTCAGCAGCAGTATGAAAACTTCATCGAGTTCACCTTTGGGCAGTGGTTGCCAATTACCAGTATTACCGATATCAATAAAAGTTTTGGATTCAAGAGTTTGAACACCGGTAATGCCCGCATCCGAGGTGCGGAATTTTCGATCATGGGTGGCGGCGATATTGGCTTGAATAACTTCCAATTGCTGGCCGGATATACCTACACCCAACCGGTAAGTTTGTCACCAACCCTCGATTATTACAAGCCCAATGCAGGGCTGGAAAACCTTACATCCGTCTCTTACGTCAGCTCCAGCAGTGACACCACCGGAAATATTTTGAAATACAGGCTTCAGCATCTTGTTCGTGCTGATTTGGCATGGCGCAGAGGCAAGTTCACTGCAGGCTTCAGTGCGCGTTACAACAGTCACATGCAAAACATCGATAAGATCTTCACGGATCTTGAAACCGTACCCTCGTCCGGATTTAATCCGGGGCTTACGCAGTGGCGCGCTGAGCATACCACAGGCGATATTGTTTTTGACTGCCGACTGGGCTACACGCTGATGGGCAAACATCGTCTGGCCATTGTCGTCAACAACCTGTTGAATCGCGAGTATGCCATACGTCCTCTGGCCATTGAGCAACCGCGAAACACGATGCTTCAATACACGCTTACGCTGTAGTTTTGCGTCATGAAGATTGTCGCCATCATTCCTGCCCGTTATGCCAGTTCGCGCTTTCCCGGAAAACCGCTGGTTGATATTGCGGGCAAGAGTATGATTCAGCGGGTGCTGGAGCGTGTAAACCCATGTGCGCGACTCTCTGCGGTACTTGTTGCAACGGACGATGAGCGTATCTTTTCTCATGTAGAATCATTAGGCTACCGGGCAATCATGACCGGAACGCATCACGTCAGCGGCACTGATCGCTGCCTGGAAGCACTGTCCTTGAGCGGGCTGGAAGCCGATGCCGTCATCAACATTCAGGGAGATGAGCCCTTTGTGGAGGCCGCACAGATTGAACAACTTGCCGTGCTCATCGCGCAACCGGAAGTAGCCATTGCCACGTTGGCAAAACAAATCACCCAAGCAGAACAACTGATGGATTCTTCCAAAGTGAAGGTTGTGATGAATCACAAGGGTGACGCGCTCTACTTCAGCAGGCAAGCCATTCCTTTCCGAAGAGGTTTAGAACCTTCGCAATGGTTGGATGGACAATCGTATTACAAGCACCTGGGATTGTATGCCTTTAAGTCGAAAACGCTAAAGGACATTTGTGCACTTCAACCTTCGTCGATGGAACTTGCAGAATCGCTGGAGCAGCTGCGCTGGTTGGAAAACGGCTATTCGATTCGAGTGGGAATTACGGAGATAGAAACTCCTGCTATTGACACCCCTGAGGATCTCAATTTGGCCATTAGTGCGTTTGGTTTGAAAAACCCATAGTTTGACGGGATCACTGTAAATTTTTAACATAGTCCTTCCATCGAAAAAAGTCGATACCCCAACCGATTAGGCTCGCCGATGTAAAAACTAGAAGCCTATTCGTTTCGTATTTATGGGAATATTCAATTGCTCTTCATTTAGCTTATCAACTATTCGCTGCGGACTCAATAATTTTTGTCAATTCCAGAATATGCGATTCAAGTGAAAAATTATCCCTTACATAACGCATTCCTTGCAGGCCGAGTTGCGCGGCAAGATTCGGATTCATAAGCAAATCAGACATATGCTTAGCCATTCCATGTACATCACCTTCATCCACTAAAAATCCTGTTTGATTCTCAATTACAACATCGACTATACCGGCATGTCTCGTTGAAACAATTGGCACAGCAGCAGCAGACGCCTCAAGAATAGCTACCGGTGTTCCTTCTCTATCGCCGGTAGCAGCGGTTCTGGAATGTTGAACAAATATGGAGCAATTGCTCAATAGCTCTCGCTGCTTCTCCTGATCAACTCTTCCTAAAAATTCAACCCGTTCCGAAAGATCGAGTGCCTTCACCAAGTCTTCACAAAATTGCAGAAGGGGACCATCGCCCGCCATTCTCAGTTTAGCATCGGGCACTTGTTTCAGAACATGATAGAAGGCAAGTATCGTAAGGTGTGGAGCCTTTTTATCGACAAACCTTCCAATGGCGAGTATCTCTTTGCCCTTTTGTGGTGAAGGTGTAATTTCAAAGAACTCTGCAGTCGCACCAATGGGGGAATAATGAATCTTCGAAGAATCGCAGCCCAAATCCTGCAACACTTCAGTCATGTATTTCGCAACTACAACGACACCTGAAGTGTATTGAAGAAATGCCTTATAGCGCGCCTGATTTACCGAAAGGATTGAATAAATAGATAAATCAAAACCCAGACCTGTAGCGATAATAGGAATATTAAGCTCCCGACATACTTCATAAACATTCGAAGCAGTGATCACATACTCAGCCATAACGACTGTAACACCTTCGCTCTTCAAGGCCTTCTTCAGAGCATTTAATTTAAGTTCTCTATATGATTTTCTCTTTCCCGGAAATAATCGAAAAAACGCTCTTTCGATTAAGCTATATTTCACGATATAGCTGTCCTCTTCTGATTTCTTGTAGGGAATATCATCGCCATAAATTACAACTTTATCAAATGGCAAATGTGTTATGTGATTCCGAATGAATGTTTCCGAATAGGTGCCTATTGACGGAGTTAATATTGCTAGCTTAATAGTTGGCTTCATTCCCGTTTTTCATAAACTGTCCGAATATACTGCCGGCTATCAATTTTCATCACATCTAAAACACATCTATTGCATGCGATCCACGTAACGAAGAATTAATTTTGAGAGGTAGTCTGATGAGAAATTGAACCCAATCTCTTTGTAAAAACTCAATGTTTCGTTCATTTCGAGTGCGGCACAGTTGCCTTTAGGTACGAATACCGCCTGAGCCTTCCTTCCTAACCTGTCCTCAAGAGCAGATACCAAATCGGGCACCATCACACTGACCGGATTGGCTAATAAAAAGGTCTGATTAGGCTTTTCTGTATTCAAAAGTGCCACAGTAATGGAAACCACATCATCAATATCAATGAGATTTCTGCACGCATGAGTCCAAACCTCAAAAGAATTGCCCCCGGTGATTCGATCTACAAAGAATTTGAATACCGTATTGGGATTTCCTGAATTACCCACCACATTCGTCACACGGAGTATCAAATGGCGCATGCATTCGGCTCGAATAATTTGCTCGCATTCGATCTTATGCCTTACATATACATCGCTTGTAAGGGCAGAATCTAATACACTAGCAGAACTAAAATAAACCAATCTCATGGCCGCATTCTCACGAATTGTACTTGTCAACAAGTCCAATTCACGCTGAAAAGAGAGCGTGTTGGTTGACTTAGAGTCAGAAACACCTGAAGCAAAAATGAGTGTATCAGACGGCATCACGACCTTCCGAAAAGCATTTGCCAAGAGTCCATTACCGATGATCATAATTTGTCCATGTTCGTTGTTTATCCTCAGGAGTCATTTTCAATACGTTCGACCGGTTTTGAATTTCAAGAACTTTAGAACGAAAGATAATTTGCTCATCTCAAGATTTACTTCGTAAAAATCCCTAGAAAAAAGATCAAAAAAGATCCTGTTGTATAATTCAAACCACTTCTTATAAAGCCTGCTCTCACTTGGGTAATGGCGTACGTTTAGTGTCCCACTCATATAGGAACGCACTTTTTGCTCTTCAATTAGTCGCCTTCTTCTTTTTAAGCCGTTATTGTGGTTTCTTGACACTGCTTCGTGCTCTCTAAAATAGTTGAGATGCTCTTTAAGAAAAACAACTTCACTATTCTCCAGTAGTTTAATCCAGAATAACCAGTCACCACACATTCTCATATCCATAAGGGAATCATCAAAAATATGCGGTGTGCAATATTCTCTTCTAAAAAGAACAGCACTTGCGTTCGGAATAACATTTTTAACAGAAAGATACTTCTGAATAAATTCCAGACCATTGAGACTAAATGATCCGTTCCATATGTTTGGATTGAATGTCTCTGTATACTTTACCCGATCGTATACTCTATCGCCCTTCTCATTGATGTCATAAGATTGAGCATAAACAACACCCGCATGTGGTTTTTTGCATATTTCATTCACCATACTCGACAAAAAATTCAGCTCACAGAGGTCATCGCTTTCGGCAATCCAAACCCAATCACCCTTGGCCAATTCTATACCCCTTTTCCATTGCCGGAAAGGACTTCCGGAATTAACTTCGTTTACAATGAAATGAGAAACTTTGGGGTGATTTTTCCATTGCTCAAGAAGAGTTAGACTGTTGTCGCCTGAACAATCATCAAGGATAATTAACTCAAAGTCTTGATACGTTTGATTTAAAATAGAGTTTATCCGCTGGTTAAGAAAGCGGTCATGATTGTAATTGGGTAGAATTATAGACACCATGCAGTTACAGTTAGTGATCATCGGTAATAACTGGATTTTAACGTTTTGTTGTCCGTCATATACATAGTGCAGTCTCTGTTCAGTTCTCTGAATAACTTGATATTTCACAGACAATAATACCCTGTCAAATTGCTTTAAGAAAATTCAAAAAAGGCGGCATTATTTCGTCCTCATCATAACTTTCGGCAATAGCCAGAGCTCTCTGACCCGCCTGAAGTAGATTGTTTTTATCCTTAGATAGCTCGATTAGACCTTCACCCATGGAAAGCACATCAAGGTAGGCCGCTGTATAATTTGAAGCTGATTTGACTAATCGTTCAATTTCATGCGAATTGGTAAAGCAAAACAGCGCCTTTCCTAAACATGCCGATTCAATCAATGCTAAGCCAAAACTCTCCTCCTTGGATGTTGATACAAAAACATCAAATGATTTGTATACCGGATAAGGATTGGACAACTCGCCGGTAAAAAAAACTTTACCCTCAAGTTCTGCCTTATGAATATCGTGTTCAATTATGATTCTATCCCTTCCGTTCAGGGCACCAACCCATACGAATTTGAAGTTGTTAAAAGGATAAATTCGATCAATCGTTTTTGCCAAAATCAAAAATGCTTGGACCCCCTTTCTTTCCAAAACGGTACCAGCGCTTCCAATAACGAAACTATCTCGAATCGGTAAGATTGACAATACTTGTGATTCATGCTCCGATTTTTCCATTATCTCCTTTATGTTAATCGAAGGATAGAAAACCGAAATCAAACTTCTATCAACCCCATATTCAAGAAGAAACGATTTGGTAGATTCAGAATTAGCAACAACACAATCAACAAGAGATATGGCATTCAGTTTTTTGATTCCAATTGTTTTTGCTGCAAGTTCCAACTCATGAATGTGCCATAGTTTTTTCACCTTCAATTCGGCAAGCATAAGAATCATATCAGAAGCAACAATCGTATTGAAGTATATGAGATCGAAGTTCTCCTGTTGAATTCGTTGAAGCAGAATTTGCTGTGATGTTTTACGATGAATAAAAAAACGAAAAAGCCGATCAAACCTGGAATACTTCAAGGTTGTATCCCATGTAATAGTTGTTCCGTAACTCAATAAATCTTGTTGGAGTGGGCCTTTTTCATTGAACAAAAAAGACATTTGTATATCAGAGTTGCGCTTCAACCAAGAAACAACCCTGAAAAGGGCTAAACTCGCACCCGTTAATCTTGCCTCATGAAATACAAATAAAATTTTCATGGTCAATCAAAAGTCGGCAAATCACTTATTTTCCATAACATCAGACTTTTATCGGCATACCTACCTTCGTTTTCAGTGCATCCCTCCGTAATAATCTCCATAGGCTGAGGAAAGTTGAATGGAGGCAATGTCAAATTTATCGGTCTCCAAATTCCTGTCAAGTCAGGGTTTGACTTTATGTTAGGGAAAGAGGTTGTTAGCAGATAAGTAACTTTGCTCCGCTTGAGATTTTCAACAGAGGCTAAAACATTAGCGTTACTCAAATGAACCCAACAATCCCGAATCATGATGAGTTCACCCATAGGCAATAAATCGTTCACAATGTTTTTACAAACAAACTTCCTGGAATCATTTCCAAATTGTTGATTGTTATTCGCAACTAGTTCATCTACTATATCAAGACCTACATAGTCAATACCAGATAAATCCACATGTTGCATCCAAAAAAAATCACCACATGGGGCGTCCAGAAAAGTCTTCACATTCAACTTCTTTAACAACTTAGGTATTTCAACACTTATGATTCTCGTTTGAAACATGTCAGACCCTTGACCCGATATTGAGTCTCCGCCATTGAATAAATTTTTTTTATAAATTTCTGTGAACCTGTTTTTCAGATTTTCTTTCTTTCTAAAGACTCCTGACCAGAGTGAGAGCAGTTTATTCTTCATAATCGGATTAAATTAAATAGATGGCGGGCAACCCAATTTTTTGTGGGAGCGAATATATTTCCTTTGTCCATGAACTCATGAACTGCAAGATTCCTGTGAACTTTCTCAATTTCCAAATTTAGCAACTCCCTGTTCCGAGCATCCCGACTTATTCCTCCATCCTCAATCTCCGCTAAGGAAAAATCAAATCTGCGTATCACGGCGTTATTGACTATAATAGCCAGAATAAAAAACTCCCAATCAGAAACAACTTTATTGGATTCGTTGTATAAGCCATGTTGCTGAAACAAATCTCTTTTTATGAACGTCGACGGATGAAATAAAGAAGAATTCATAAAATATTTCATGGATAAAATGGAAGGGATTTTTACACTCGTTACCTTTCCGTCGGAAAGCCTAACCTGGCCATTTCCATAAACAATATCTTCATCAGCCACATACCTCAAGGCTTTCTTGAGAACATTCTTCTCAATTAAAGAATCACCTGAATTCAAAAAGAGCAGGTACTTTCCATTCGACTTCATAATACCCTTGTTCATCGCATTGTAAATACCTTGATCTTTCTCACTTACCCAATAGTTAATCTTATCTTGCATCGACTCAATGAGCTCTCTGCTTCCATCCGTGCTTCCACCATCGATAACAACATATTCAAACTCTCGACAGTTTTGGCAGAAGACGCTATCCATAGTTTTCTTCAAACCATTTGCGTTGTTATAATTGATTGTTATTACTGTCAATTTTATCATAGCTCTCTTCCAAGATTTGTAAGCCATTGAATGTAATTTTCAACACCCTCCTTTAATGTTATTCTCGGCTTAAATTGAAGTTCACGGAGCTTACTTATGTCTGCCTTCCAATTCACAGGATCACCCATTTTTGATTCCCCGGTGAAATCGACTCGCTCGATATGATCAAATCCATTTGCGAAAATGCTAGCGGCCTCCGAAATTAAACTCTCGTTGCCTGAGGCCACATTAATTGTCTCTCCTCTAAAATTACCAAACTTGATAAGAAGATCTATTGCGCTCACTAAATCATCAATATAAATAAAGTCTCTGCTTTCATTACCGGTTCCGAATAGTCTAATAACAGAAGAGTTTTTACTTTTCTGATATAGGTCCCAAAACAATTGCTTCTTAAGACCAGGGCCATAAGCCGAGAATACTCTAAGGCTACACGTTCTTAATCCAAAGAAATAGCTATACTCGCTTAACAGCTTCTCGCTTAACATTTTGTGATAGCCATATGGAGAGAGCGGTTTGAGGTCATCCATTTCCCGTATGGGTAAAGTTTTGGGGTTGCCATATACCGCAGCGCTTGAGAGGTTGATAAACTTACACTCCGGAGCATGATTCTTTATGGCGCCGAGCAAGTTGATTACCAGTGCCACATTGAGTTCAAAATCTCGCTCGGGAAATTCGTATGAGTAAGCAACATTAGCCGAGCCTGCTGCATTAATACAGATATCAATTTTCCTCCCTTCAAACAACATCGAATACTCACTGCCGAGTGTTGATTTAGAAATGTAGTTATCCTCTTGTCTTTCCTCTACATCACAACACATAACTTCATGTCCATGCAGCCTGAAAAAAGCCTTACAGTGCGAGCCAATGAATCCTTCCGAGCCAATTAGCAGAATTGTCATTTAAGTGATTGCATTTAAAAAATCATTAGCAAATTTTCTGACGTTCTCTGAATAATCCATTTCCAACGATTGGTGCTGCTCCGGGGAGAAATCCATTAAGATATCAGCCAATTGAAGATGGTTTTCCTTTTCAAAGAAAATTACGTTATCCAACATTTGCTCTCTATGGACGTCAATATCAGAAGCAATTACTAATTTATTCATTGCTTTTGCATCCTCTACAACGGTGCTCCAACCTTCGAACAAAGAGGGTTGAATTACCGCCATGGATCCTCCTATCAATTTCAATTGATGAGCCCTATCAATGAAACCAAGAAAAATCACATTATTCGATAGATCATTATCGCGAACAAAGCTCTTAAGCATTTCGGTGTATTCCGGATTTCGATAGTCATATTCTTTACCGGTGAAAACAACCAATATGTCATTTCGTTTCTGTTTAGCTAATAACACAGCCTTCAATAAAGTGAGATGGTTCTTGTGTTGCCAAAACTGATTGGGCGATATGTAATAACGCCTATCAATACCATATTTCATCATTAATTCCTGTAGGTTCAAATGCTCGTATTGCGGATGCGTCACAGCAAAATTGACTACATATGGCTTACAGGTGTATACACTGTAGATGTGCTTTAGGTCATTCAGAGCCGCACGACTGCTTAGTACGAGCTTATCGCTCGAGTTAACAAATTCCAGTTGCTGGCTCTTTCTCTGCTCCAGCTCCTTTTCGGAAAAAAACTCAGGATAAAAGAAGTCTTGAAAATCAGGGTACCAATAAACTTTGGTCTTCACATTTCGAAACTTCTCGATGGCTGTGTAGGGAAAAATGACGTCAATAAATTTCTTATCAAACGAAGTCAAGTACTTTCTTTTACAATAACTCGGGTTGAACCTAAATAGTATTCGTTGCCAAAGATTATAGGGGCTTTGAAACTTTATATTAATGAATTTATGATAGGGGTAATTGAGCGCGACAATAGGTTCACAATCCTTTTCATCCTTGTAAAAAACGACAATCTCCGGCTTTCTGTGGTCTTCAATTAATTTCAGAGCCGAGATAAGGTTGAGCAAATAGTAGCTTCCTCCTATCCAGTTTTCTGAATAGGAAAACAATATGCCGACTCTCACTCTCTTCTTACCCATTTGAGTTTTTTTTCGCAATAAACGAATACATTCTTCCCGGAATTTCTTCTTCTTTATGTGGGTTTTTTACAAGTTGATTTACTTTTCTCTCGAAATAGTCCTTCATGAATTTAAGGTTACCCCAAACACCATAACGCTTCTTGATAGTTCGTTTGATGTTTGCATGATATTCTTGCTCTTGGCTTTGCTTTTCGTCAATTGAAAGTGGGTAGTGATTAATAACGCTATCAAAGTGTTTTAAAACGCTTGTCATGGTTAGTCCGGCATTTTCAAAAGCCGAGACATACTCATTTAGGGTAAAGGCATTTTCTCCCCCATAAAAACGCTGAAGTAGATGGCTTTTCAAAAACCAGGCTTTATCTCTTTCATTATAAACGACATGATCGCGAACAGTGAAAAACAAACCATTGCTATTCAGAAACCCTGATAAGTTCGCCATGAATTTATTAAGATCCTGTGCATGGTGCATGCACTGTCGAGCATAGACCACATCGAATAATTCATTACCAAGCTCACAACTCTCTGCAAAAGACTCAATAACGCTGAGGTCATTAAGAGAATAGTGGTTTTTTAAGTATCTAATTGCCCCTGCACCTACAGTTTTACTAGGATCCGGTTCAATACAAGTTACTTTAAATCCCTCCAAAGCAAAAGCTACAGCGCTGACACCATTGCCACTGCCTACATCTAAAATTGATTGCGCTCCTGGGGCATAGCGTCTGATTATGTGAAGAGTTTCTTGAAACTCTTCGCTTTCTCTAAATCTCTCAACATTCAGAGAGAGGTTGGCATCAAGATAGGCCGCCTTTACAAGGGTTTCCCATCCCTCCTCCTTTCTGATGTACTCTATGGTTTCTTCCCAGTTCATGTGTTTTCTTCGAGTTTCTTTACGAATCTGGCGGGATTACCCGCCACAAGCGTGAATGGTTCAACATTCTTAGTTACAACACTTCCAGCAGCTACTACTGCGCCCTGTCCGATTGTAACGCCTTTCAGGATTATAGTGTTAAATCCAATCCAAGCCTTATCATGTAACTTAATCTTTGAACTTTTTACAACAGACCAGTTTTTTAAGCCTGCCATTGCCGGGTTCTCAATTCCTACCTTCCAATCGCGCACATCATTACAGCGATCCAACCAATTCAATGAATGCCCATCATTATCTATTAGTGTGCACCCCCATGAAATCATAACATCGCTTCCTATTTCAATACTATCAGCGCACACAAATAGGCTGTTTCCTATGAAGGACCTGTCGCCTATTACAATAGACCCTGTGTCATTCTCAATAACATAACTTCCGTTAATCAAACAATCACAACCAATCGAAATGCGCGGATTGTTAGAAGGGCTGCGAATCTCAAACTTTGCCATTTTTGCAACGGTGCGGTCACCAACTTTGACCCGTGCATCAACTCTACTCTGAGGATCCACTTTTTGATTTAGGTTCCTTTTCACTCGTGATATTTGCCATCCAAACAGCTTCATATATGCACCAATTTTGTTCTCTTAGACATCCAAGTTTCACTGATGTTTTTACTCTATGTTTTATAATTCCATACTCTATCCACGTTGTAGGTCGTAATCTTAATCAATCTGTTGATGTGACCAATCAGGATTCATTTGAACAGGCACCCATCCCTGATAGCCACCGACAACATTGAAGTAAATTGCTGACTGTGCGACAAACAACACCTGCGAACCAATCGACTTATCGTATAGGCCAATTGTAATAGAATACCTTCCCGTCGAGAAAAACAACTCTTTAAACTTTGCATTAAATGACATGATCCCTTGGGCATTGCTAACTTTCACATTTTCACTGAAATTAAACGCCTCAACAAAACCACGCTGTTCCTTGTCGTAAAACGCAAGATATAGTTGAGGTGTAATCGGTTTGAAAACTTCAGCAGTTACCAAAACCTCCAAATCCGCTCCGTATTCAACAATGCAATCGCCTTCTGAGCTTATCTCTATCTCTTTAGAAAATAGCTTCACCTCCACCAACCTTGCATCAGGAGAGTCTACATAATTGGTAAACTTCTGGTCAAACTGCCCATAGAAAGCGGAAAGGCCTGAGGAGATGTCGCTTGTGAAAACAATTTGCTTGCCTTTTGAAAGAAGTAAAACAGACGAGCACATGCGAGAAATCTGCGGCATGGCATGCGAAACAAATATCATTGCTGTCTTCTGCTTTAACACGTCCATTCGGTTTATACACTTCAAAACGAAGCCCATATCACCAACCGCCAGCACTTCGTCAATCAATAAAATATCTGGCTCCATATGCGCAGCAATTGCAAAGCCCAATCGCACCTTCATGCCAGAGCTGTAATTCTGCACTGGCGTATCAATGAATTCCTTCAACTCGGCAAACTCTACGATCTCATCAAACTTTCGATCTATTTCAGCTTTGGAAAATCCAAGCACCGCTCCGTTGTTGTAAACGTTTTCCCGACCTGTGAGAAAAGGGCTAAATCCGGCTCCCAATTCAATGAGCGCACCCACTTTCCCATTCATCTCAATACGACCCGTATCAGGTCGAATCAATCCGTTGAGCATTTTCAACAACGTGCTTTTGCCAGCGCCGTTGTGCCCGATAAGGCCCAGACATTCACCCCTGCGCAATTCAAAGTTCACGTTATCGATTGCCCAAAACTCTTCATTGCGTAAGTCAGAAGATCTCTCCATACCCAAAAAACCCTTCATGATGTCTGATCCGCCATAGATTAGGCTACGCTTGAGGTTTCTGCAAAACTTCTTCGACAGTCCTTCTGCTCTAACCAATACTTCGCCTTCGGGTTGTTTCATATTCTTTAACTTCCTGAACGTTCAACAATTATAGGCAATGCAATTCGAAGCATTATCAATCCAAGCAACAACATCAGCGTTGCGAGCAAGGTCCATACAATAAGCATCGAATGCACGGGATGAGCCAATCCGCCTATCAACCAGCGACCATGATCGATCCAACTCGCCATCGGATTAAACACCTGAATTCGACCAAGAAATGAATCCGAACTCACGGCGTATACAACAGGTGATAGGTACATTAAAAAAGGCAAAGCCATGTTCAGGGCTCGTGAAATATCATTGAACAGAATACCAAAAGGCGCTATAAATATTCCTATGGATATCCCGATAAAAACTACGCCTGCAAGCAAGGGTATTAGGCCAACCGCTGACAACGAGGGAGAAACACCCAAAGCAAACAACAGAATATAGAGCACCAGAAGCTTTAAGGTCATGCTGAAAAGGAGATCATAAACAGAAGCGATGGCAAGCGCCTCCCGCGGGAAATTCAGTTTAACCATCATTGCCATAGCGCTCTTGTATCGTTGAATAGGCTTATTAACCGACTCGGAAAAAACAGCCCAAAACGTTGTACCGATAAGCACAAATGCCGAATATGACATGCCGGTATCGGTTACCTTAATAACACGTTGATTATTCAAAAAAACCCACAACGCAGCTGAAGCCAATGGAGGGAGAATTGTCCACGCGTACCCAAGAATTGACGCTTCAAAGCCAGCCTTCAAGTCTCTGCGAAACAACCGCAAGCCCAGGGTATGACCATCAACCAGCCCCCTGCAAATACCGGTGAAGAGCTTGATAAGCGATTCGTTATTAGAAGGTGTATATATCTTCCTATTCATTCCGTTTTTCGAAAACGTCTTCGTTATTTCTTCCACAATAACAGAGGGTGCATGTCGGGCTCCTGAATTTTCGCTAAGTAAAACTCGTTCCTTTCAAAATGCACATACCGAATTTTCTTTCCAATTTTCTTCTCTGCCTTCTCTATCTGTTCAATCAGAAATGTCTTGTTTATGTCATCACCCACCAACACAATATCAATGATACCTGTATCCTGCCCTTGAGCCAGCTTTCCGACCAGATACACCTCATCCAGATCACCAATGCGGGCAAGCATGTAATCAACTACATGGTTCAACCCTGTCATCTTCATGAGAATCGAGTTCAGGTCATTAAAAAGTGGGTGAGCCACATTCACCTTAAATATCTTTTTGTTTCCTTCCACGCTCGACTCCAGAAAGCCGGCTTTTTCAAATCGGTTCAACTCGATGCGGATGCCATTGGTGGATTCGCCAAACTCTTCCTCCAGGTTGCGCAAATAAGAACTATTGTTGCTATTGAGGAAAAACTTCATCAGCAACTTCATGCGCGTTTTAGAGGAAAGAAGGGTTTCAATCATAATTGAGTAACAAAATTACTCAAATTCCATTACCTTCCTAATTTTCAAGGAACAAGGTGACGCCTTCGCTCCAGACCGCTACCCAACGCGCTGTGTTGACAACTCGGCCGGGGATCGACATTCTCGAGTTGTCTTCCAATTATATTCGTAACTATGGTGAGTTACCTTGACCTCATTCTGCTCATCCCCATCGGACTCGCCATTTGGCGGGGCTGGCGCAATGGTTTTGTGATGGAGGTTTTCTCCATGCTGGCCTTGTTTGTTGGTCTCTATGCCGGAGTGCATCTCAGCGATTGGATGTCGAGTGTTTTACGCGAAAAATTCGATATGGGTGGTGAAAACCTGCCCATCGTGGCGTTCGTCGTTGTGCTGGTTCTGGTATTTGTAGGTCTGTTTTTCCTGGGTAAACTCATCACGCAAACCGTGAGTGCCGGCGGAGCTGAACGTTGGAACCAAATTGGCGGCGCATTCTTTTCGTTAACGAAAACACTCCTTTTCTTGAGTATCCTGTTCGTGCTGTTCAACGCCCTGGACCGCAAATACGGCTGGTTGCCCCATCAGCAAAAGCAGCACTCCTATTTCTACGAGCCTATTTACAACTTCTCCCTGTTCCTGCTTCCATCGATGGAATCGAGTGACTTTTACAAAAAACTCGAGGAAAAGCAGCTCGCCCCGCTCATCATCAGCGAGGATACAACCGCCAAGGAGCCAACTCCAAAAACAACGAACTGACATTCGTCGCACCGCAATCGAGCGATTCGCAGCAACCTTTACCACACTGAGTTGTTGTTGAGTCATGATTGGTGTTGAGTTTCACCCGTATATCCCGGAAGAGGACAAACGCACGCCGTTTGACCGCTTGCTGCCGTTGTTTATCGAGTTGCTCAATTACACCAATGGAGACCCGAAAGAAGCTTTGGATTTCATGGAGGAAATCGACCGTCAGCGGCCGTTGTTCAGCGATACATACTCCCGCGATGACTTCGAGCAGGAGTTAAAGCGCAAGGGTTATCTGAAAGAAGAATACCGTCAAGGAAAAGGCGCGGGGAAAGGCCAGGGCAACGGTCTCACCGCCAAAACCGAGCAGGCGTTGCGTCAACGCAACCTGGATCAACTCTTTGGGAAAATGAAAAAAGCCCAGGGTGGAAAACATCAAACGAAAAAATCCGGGGTAGGTGACGAGGCCACCGAGTTACGCCGTCCGTTTTCCTTTGGTGACAAGCCTGATCAGATTCTCATGAGTGAATCACTGCGAAATGCGCAGATTAATCACGGCGTGAGTGATTTTCTATTACTCGAGAGTGATCTGGAAGTAGTGGAAATGGAACACTTGAGCCAAGCGTCAACGGTGCTGATGATTGACATTTCACACAGCATGATTCTCTACGGTGAAGACCGCATTACACCCGCCAAGAAAGTGGCCATGGCGTTGGCAGAGCTCATCATGACGCGCTATCCGAAAGACTCACTGGACATCGTGGTTTTCGGCGATGATGCCTGGCCGGTCAGTGTGCGCGATTTACCCTATCTGCAAGTGGGACCGTATCACACCAATACGGTGGCCGGACTTGAACTGGCAATGGAAATTCTCCGACGCCGTCGTGCCGGTAACAAACAAATCTTCATGATTACCGACGGTAAACCTTCTTGCCTGAAAGAAGGTGGCCAGTATTATAAAAACTCTTTCGGGCTTGATCCCTATATCACCGGCAAGTGCTTCAACCTGGCGCGAGCCTGTCGCAAGAAGAAAATTCCAATTACCACCTTCATGATTGCTGATGATCCGTACCTGCGGCAATTCATTGAAGATTTTACCGAAGCTAACGGCGGTAAAGCATTATACACGGGCTTGAATGCGCTTGGCGACAGCATTCTGAGCGACTACGAACGCAACCGAAAAAAACGCCTTTAACCATGTTCATGAAAAAACAACCCACAATAAAAACACTCGGCGAATTGCGTCAGAGTGATTATACACCTCAGCCTC
>JBKCDO010000115.1:0-15558 GCA_046304755.1 Flavobacteriales bacterium | reverse complement strand
GTCTTACGCTTACCCTTACGAGTACGAGAGTTGTTTTTGGTGCTTTGACCACGAACCGGGAGACCAACGCGGTGACGGACGCCACGGTAGCAACCGATATCCATCAAACGCTTGATGCTCATCTGAGTTTCAGAGCGAAGTGCACCTTCCACCTTAAGCTCATCGGTGATGTAACCGCGGATCTTCGACAAGTCATTGTCGTCCCATTCGTTTACCTTCTTGTCATAGCTTACGCCTGCAGTTTCCAAAATTCTGCGAGCGGTGCTGCGACCGATTCCATAAATGTAGGTGAGACCGATTTCACCTCTTTTGTTTCTTGGTAAGTCAATACCTGCTATACGAGCCATTTATTTATTGTTTTTAGATGCCGGTTGTGCCGACACCAAACGTTTAACCTTGTCTTTGCTTGAACTTTGGGTTCTTCTTGTTAATCACATACAGCTTGCCCTTTCTGCTTACAATCTTGCAGTCGGCTGAGCGCTTTTTGATGGATGCACGAACTTTCATTTCTTTAAAGTTTTCCGTATCAACTGCCCTTCGGCGGATACTTATTTATATCTAAAACTAATTCTTCCTTTTGTCAAATCGTAAGGCGACATTTCCACCTTTACGCGGTCACCGGGCAGAATGCGGATGTAGTGCATGCGCATTTTTCCGGAGATATGGGCTGTAATTATGTGGCCGTTTTCCAACTCCACGCGAAACATCGCGTTGGAAAGGGCTTCGATAATTGTTCCATCGAGTTCGATGGATGTTTGTTTTGCCATATCTGTTTTTTCCTCTTCTAGTGCGGATCAATTCGATCCTATAATCTTCCGGTGAGCTTCCCTTTTCAGGCAAACTGACCTTCTGCTTTTTCAATCAATTCAAAACTGGATAAAACTTCAGCTTTTTGCTTCCTCACCACAATGGTATGCTCGAAGTGGGCGCTTGGCTTCGCATCTGCTGTGACGATGGTCCAACCATCCTTCAACTGCTTCACGTTGCGTGTTCCCATGTTAATCATCGGCTCGATGGCGATGACCAACCCTTCCGGCAATTGCATTCCCTGACCGCGTTTACCGAAATTCGGTACTTCCGGTGCTTCGTGCAGATTGCGACCAACTCCGTGGCCTACCAAATCACGCACAACACCGTAGCCATTCGATTCAGCGTGCGATTGAACCGCAAAGCCGATATCGCCAATTCGGTTTCCCGCTACAGCCTGTTCTATGGCCAGGTAAAGGCACTCTTTGGTGACCTTCAACAACTGTCGCACTTCGGGTGAAACCTCCCCTACCGCAAACGTGTAGGCTGAATCTCCCCAATATTCCGACTTGATGACCCCGATATCCAGCGATACAATATCACCTTCCTGCAAGGGTCGTTCATTGGGAATACCATGCACCACTGAACTGTTCACACTGGCACAAATGGAGTTTGGATAACTGTTGTAACCCAAGAATCCGGGATATGCGCCGTGGTCACGGATAAATTCCTCCGCTACGCGATCTAGCTCCAAAGTGGTTACTCCGGGGCGAATCCTCGTGGCGAGTTCCGCTAAAGTTTTTCCAACAAGTAAAGAACTTTGTCTGATGAGTTCAACCTCATCATCGGTTTTCAATACAGGTTTCTTCGTCGACATTGTGACCGAAGTCCTGTATTAGCTTACATAGCCTGATGAACTGAATGCGCCGGTATTTCTACCGCGAACACGTCCTGATTTCATCAAACCATCATAGTGGCGTGACAGCAAGTGACTTTCAATCTGCTGGAGCAAATCGAGGATAACACCTACTGTAATCAACAAGGATGTACCACCAAAGAATATCGAGAACTGCTGTGCTTTGGTCAGACCGATCATCATAACCAAGGCAGGCAAGATCGCAATAAGGCCGACAAAGATACCACCGGGAAGGGTAATCTTCGAAACAATTTCATCAATGTAATCGGCAGTTGGCTTACCTGGCTTTTTACCGGGAACGAAGTTGCCATTGCGCTTCAAGTCGTCCGCAATCTGGCTAGGGTTCGTTACGATAGCCGTGTAGAAGAACGTAAACAAAACAATCGAAGCGAACAACAAAATGTTGTAGCCCCAGCCCTGAATGTTCGTCAGGCTTGCCAAAATCTCGCTATCCTGGAACGTTTCCGTGTTGCGCAGATAAAGCGGAACGAACATGATTGCTTGAGCAAAAATGATTGGCATAACACCGGCAGAATTCACGCGCAATGGAATGTATGAGCGAGGACCTTCGCCCTGAGGCATGTGTGAGCCTCCGCCCATGTTCATTTTAGCCATTGAAACCGGAATGCGGAATACCGCCTGGATCACTGCTACGCAAAGACCTACAACAATCAACAGTACCGCTAATTCGATCAGGAAGAAGAATGGCTGCTGGAGTTTGTATTCTGAAATGAATCCGCGTGGAATGTCCGAAATAATACCCGTCATGATGATCAGCGACGTACCATTACCAATACCCTTATCGGTAATTTTCTCACCCAACCACATTACGAATAAGGTTGAACAAGTCAAAATAACAACCGCTGAGAACAGCCAAGAGAACCCTTCAGGATATGCACCTGCAGGAAGCGTACTCTTGATATAACCAGGAGCCTGAACCAGACCAATGGCGATGGTTAGCATGCGGGTGTATTGGTTGATTTTCTTACGTCCGCTCTCGCCTTCACGCTGCATTTTGGTGATGGAAGGAACGGCAAGACCCAACAACTGGATGATGATCGATGCCGAAATGTAAGGCATGATACCCAGAGCGAAGATAGATGCGCGGCTGAATGCACCACCGGTAAACAAGCCGAGGAAACCTAACAGGCCGCCCTGAGATCCCGTTTCCAATTGGGTGGAATCAACTCCCGGAAGTACAATAAAAGAACCTACACGGTAAACAAGCAGCAACAGCAGCGTGTAACCGATTTTTGTTCTCAGTTCATCGTGACTCCAGATGTCTTTAATTTTCTGAATAAAACCTTTCATAGTTGTGGTTTAGAGGGTAGTTGCAGTTCCGCCAAGCTTTTCGATAGCAGCCTTAGCAGTTGCCGAAAAACCGTGAGCGCTCACGTTCATTTTAGTTTTCAGTTCACCACGACCAAGTACTTTCACCAGGTCTTTCTTCCCACAAATTCCATTCTGCACCAATACTGCGTGTGAAATTTCATTCACTCCCAGCTTTTCGGAGAGATTCTGTAACATATCGAGATTCACACCTTTGTACTCGACGCGGTTGATGTTTTTAAAACCGAACTTCGGCAGACGGCGCTGCAATGGCATCTGACCACCTTCGAATCCGAGCTTGCGCTTGGTACCTGAACGCTGGCCGGCACCTTTGTGACCGCGACCTGAAGTTTCGCCCAGACCTGAACCTTGACCACGACCCACACGCTTGCGTGTTTGGGTTGATCCTGCTGCTGGTTTAAGATTATTGAGTTTCATATTCGTTTGAATGTTGTGCCCGCTCAAGGCGGAAATCGTGTTCTTCTAGGGTTATTTGTTCTCCACTTTCAAAAGGTGACGAACGGCGCGAATCATACCTGCGATGTTTGGCGTAAGCTCATGCTCTACCGAAACATTCAGTTTCTTGATTCCCAACGCTTGGATCGTTGCCTTTTGACGGGCCGGACGATCGATTGCGCTTTTCACTTGTGTAATAACTACTTTGGCCATGATATGCTGTATTTGGCGGCGGAAGGTCGAGCCTGCCCCCGCTCGTTTTACTATCCTTTGTAAACTTTTTCAACACTGATGCCGCGCATTTTGGCAATATCGCGAGCATTGCGGAGCTTGGAGAGTGCATCCAAGGTTGCCTTCACCACGTTGTGTGGGTTAGACGATCCTTTGGACTTCGCCAATACGTCGGTTACACCGGCTGATTCCAACACTGCGCGCATCGCACCTCCGGCAATTACACCGGTACCGTGAGAGGCTGGCTTGATGAAAACACGGGCACCGCCGAATTTACCATCTTGCTCGTGAGGAATGGTTCCTTTGTGAACCGGCACGGAGATGAGATTCTTCTTCGCATCTTCGGTCGCTTTGGTTACTGCCTCGGCAACTTCTTTCGACTTGCCCAAGCCATGACCTACCACGCCTTTCTCGTTTCCGACAACCACGATGGCTGCAAATCCGAAGGTACGACCACCCTTGGTCACTTTGGTGACCCTGTTAACCGCAACCAGGCGGTCTTTCAATTCTGTTTCGCTGGAGCGAACTGGTTTTGTATCTGCCATCTCCTTTTAGAATTTAAGGCCTGCCTCGCGGGCTGCTTCGGCCAATGATTTAACACGTCCATGATAAAGGTAACCTCCGCGGTCAAAAACCACTTCATTGATACCGGCAGCTTGCGCACGCTCTGCGATGGTCTTACCCACCAACTTCGCCTGATCAAGCTTAGCTACCGACTGAGCATCTTTCATCACCATGGATGATGCAGAAGCCAGGGTTACACCTTTCTGGTCGTCAATAATCTGGGCATAAATCTGCTTATTGCTGCGGAATACCGAAAGACGTGGTCTTTGGGCGGTTCCTTTCACACTAGCCCTGATTCGTGTGCGTATTTTCGCTCTGCGAGCTTCTTTGCTGAATGCCATTGCTTTAATTCAAATTTTATTTAGCTGCTGACTTACCAGCCTTCTTACGTACAAATTCACCTACATAACGAACACCCTTGCCTTTGTATGGCTCCGGAGCACGCAGGCTGCGGATTTTGGCAGCTACCTGACCGAGCAATTGCTTGTCGTAGCTTTCCAGAGTGATCGAAGGGTTCTCCCCTTTTTCCGCCTTCGCGGTAACTTTAATCTCCTTGGGCAACTCAAACACAATCGGGTGTGAGAAACCAAGGGTAAGTTCCAATTGCTGGCCTGTAGCCTTACAACGGTAACCTACACCGATCATTTCCAGTTGACGCGTCCAGCCGGTGCTTACGCCTGTCACCATGTTGTTGATGAGTGAGCGGTATAAACCGTGCTTTGAGCGTGCATCTTTATGATCGCTGCTGCGGGTGAGTGTAATCACACCATCAGCAATGTCGAGTGAAATCGCAGAATCGATTTCCTGTGAAAGTTCCCCTTTTGGGCCCTTCACTTTGAGCAAGCCATCGGTGAAAGACACATCAACGCCTTTCGCAATGGTTACCGGTGATTTTCCTATCCTTGACATGGGTCAGAGTTTTTTCAGTGGATTAATAAACGTAGCATAATACTTCTCCGCCAATTCCTTGTGCACGAGCTTCTTTATCGCTCATCACACCTTTAGAAGTTGACACAACGGCGATACCCAAACCGTTCAAAACGCGTGGCATCGTATCAACGCCGGTGTACTTACGGTGACCGGGTGATGATACACGCTGAATGGTAGAGATAGCCGGAGTCTTCGTCTTCACATTGTATTTCAATGCGATTTTGATGGTTCCGGGAGCACCATCCTCGAACTTGTAGTTGAGGATATATCCTTTATCGTGAAGGATCTTGGTGATCTCCTTTTTCAGGTTTGACGCCGGGATTTCAACTACCTTATGACGGGCAGACTGTGCATTCCGGATGCGGGTCAAATAATCTGCAATTGGATCTGTAAACATTGCTGTTTCCTTTTTTTTGTGGCTCTGCCACGTTTCTTTATCATTTCCGTGAAAGCACGGACACTTGTTGCTTTGTTGGGTCGGGGCCGGCTATTACCAGCTTGCTTTTTTCACACCCGGAATCTTTCCGTTCAAGGCCAGTTCGCGGAACTGGTTACGGCAGAGTCCGAATTGGCGCATATAACCGCGCGGACGGCCGGTGAGCTGGCAACGGTTGCGAACACGCACCGCGCTGCTGTTCTTGGGAAGCTTTTGCAAGGCATCCCAATCACCTGCCTTCTTGAGTTCTTCACGCTTCTTGGCGTAACGCTCTACGAGTGCGATTCTCTTGCGCTCACGAGCTTTCATTGATTCCTTAGCCATGTGTCTTTTTCCTGTTTATTATTTAGTGAAAGGAAATCCGAATTCTTCCAAGAGTGCTTTCGCCTCTTCGTTGGTCTTTGCAGTGGTAACGAACGTGATGTCCATACCGTTAATCTGCTTGATTTTATCCAGATCAATCTCCGGGAAGATGATCTGTTCCTTCACCCCGAAGGTGAAGTTACCGCGTCCATCAAAACCTGAAGACTTCACTCCGCGGAAGTCACGGGTACGTGGCAAGGATACCGAGATCAAACGATCAAGGAATTCAAACATACGATCGCCGCGCAGGGTCACTTTCGCTCCGATGGCAACGCCCTTACGGAGTTTGAAGTTAGAGATATCCTTGGTAGCAGCGGTAGAAGTTGCCTTCTGACCGGCAATCATTGTCATCTCATCAACTGCTGCGTCAATGATTTTCTTGTCACCGGTCGCACGACCCAATCCCTGATTCAAACAGATTTTGGTAATCTTCGGCACCTGCATGATCGAAGAATATTCGAACTTGCTCTTCAACTTCGGAGCAATTTCTTCCTGGTATTTCGCTCTTAGGCGTGGAGTGTATTTCATTTCAATGTCTCCCCTGATTTCTTAGAATAACGTTCGAGTTTGCCATCGGCATTTCTTCTGCGGCCCACGCGGGTAGCGTTGCCTTTGGCATCAACCAGCTTTACATTGCTGATGTTGATTCCTGCAGCGATGGTTTCAATACCGCCTTGTGGGTTTTGAGCAGATGGCTTACGGTGTTTCTTCACCATGTTTACGCCTTCCACTATCACGCGGTCGTTGTCGCGATTCACTTCAACAATACGGCCTTGCTTGCCCTTGTTGTCGCCGGCAGTTACCACCACCAGATCGCCCTTCTTTATTTTAAGTCTTTTGAACATCGTTTATTCATTTTTGATCTGCCTTTGAAGGCACATCCATGATTCTTACTTAGATAACCTCCGGTGCTAATGAGATGATTTTCATGTAATCCTTCTCACGCAGTTCGCGGGCTACAGGACCGAAAATACGTGTGCCACGCAATTCACCGGCTGCATTGAGCAGTACCACCGCGTTGTCGTCAAAGCGGATGTAGCTACCGTCTGCACGACGAACTTCCTTCTTGGTACGCACAATCACCGCTTTGGAAACTGTACCCTTCTTCACGTTACCGCTTGGGAGTGCATCCTTCACTGTAACAACGATCTGGTCGCCTATAGAGGCGTAACGACGACGAGTTCCTCCAAGCACGCGGATAACGAGTACTTCGCGCGCACCGCTGTTGTCGGCAACTTTCAGTCGTGATTCGTTCTGTATCATTTTCTTATTCTTTTTGTGGCTCTTCAAGAGCCTTTACTTCCATTTTTGTCGTGCGGAATTCCACCGCATCAGTATCGGGATGACCTCCCGCAGGCAAGCGAATTACTTCGCCTTCTCTACGATTTCAACCATTCTCCAACGCTTGAGCTTGCTGATTGGACGGGTTTCCATGATTTTCACGGTATCCCCGATTCCACACTCGCCCTTCTCGTCGTGAGCCATGAACTTCTTCGAGTATTTCACGAATTTCCCGTACTTCGGGTGCATTACTTTGGTTTCAACCATTACCACAACAGACTTTTCCATCTTGTTTGAAGTAACGATACCAATTCTTTCTTTACGAAGGTTTCTTTCCATGGTCAGTAATTATTTACCGGTGTTTTTACGTTGGCTCAGTGCAGTCTTCATGCGAGCGATTTCGCGGCGCTTCATGCGCAGCTGCATCGGGTTCTCGGTACCGGCCACCGTGTGGTTGAATTTCATTTTTGCAAGAGCAGCTTTCTCTTCAGTGATTTTACCTAAAAGATCGCTGTCAGTATGCTTTGTATAATCTGTAGCTTTCATAGCGCTTATTATTCTGTGTAATCAGGACGAACGATGAACTTGGTGCGGCATGGCAACTTTTGAGCGGCCAGGCGAAGCGCCTCTTGAGCAGTTGCCAACGGCACACCCTCTGCTTCGAAGATGATACGGCCGGGCTTCAAAACAGCTACCCATAATTCAGGAGCTCCTTTACCCTTACCCATACGCACTTCGGCTGGCTTGCGTGTCAAAGGCTTATCCGGGAATACGCGGATCCACACGTTACCTTCACGTTTCATGAAACGGGTGAGGGCCACACGCGCCGCCTCAAGCTGGCGTGATGTCAAAAAGCCTTCATCGAGGGTTTTGATTGCGAAGCTTCCGAACGCGAGTTGTGAACCGCGGTGGGCGATGCCTTTGATCTTACCCTTCTGCTGCTTTCTGTATTTCGTTCTTTTCGGTTGTAACATGACGTTATATTATCCTGATGTCTTAATTCAAAATTGTCTGTTGTGGATGTTATGCGTTTCCACGTCCGCCGCCGCCTCTGCGATCTCCGCCACCACGACGGTCACCACCACCGCGACGATCTCCGCCACCACGACGATCACCACCCGGACGCTCATCGCGACCACCCGGTGCACCCGGACGACGCGCTGCTGTTGCCTGACCGAAGTTTGGCGACAAGTCACGCTTGCCATACACTTCGCCGCGGCAGATCCACACCTTCACACCGATACGGCCGTAGGCTGTGTGCGCTTCCGCATGATTGTAGTCGATGTCTGCGCGCAGTGTGTGAAGTGGAGTGCGACCTTCCTTGTACGTTTCCGTACGCGCAATTTCAGCACCGTTCACACGACCGGCAACGGTCACCTTGATTCCTTCAGCACCCATACGCATGCTGGTCTGGATAGCCATCTTAATCGCACGACGGTATGAAATACGGCCTTCGATCTGGCGGCAAATGCCATCCGACACTAAGCGCGCATCCAACTCCGGACGCTTGATTTCAAAGATGTTGATTTGAATATCCTTACCGGTAATCTTCTTCAACTCTTCCTTCAGCTTGTCCACTTCAGAACCGGCCTTACCGATAATGACTCCCGGACGAGCGGTATTGATTGTTACAGTAACAAGCTTGAGCGTGCGCTCGATAACGATTTTCGATACCGATGCCTTCTTCAAACGAGCCATAAGATACTTGCGGATTTTATCATCCTCAACGATCTTATCGCCGTAGTTGTTACCGCCATACCAATTGCTGTCCCAGCCTTTGATAAAGCCTAATCTGTTTCCTATAGGGTTACATTTTTGTCCCATGCGTTGTGCGCTAATTATTTTTTGTCCAAAATGATGGTTACGTGATTGCTACGCTTGCGAATGCGGTGAGCACGTCCTTGCGGAGCCGGGCTGATACGCTTCAGTGTACGACCACCGTCTACCGTGATATCCTTCACGATCAGATTGGCTTCCGTCACATCGGCATCGCTATTCTTCTGCTGCCAGTTGTTGATCGCTGAGCGAAGCAACTTTTCCATTGGCACTGCAGCGTGCTTGCGTGTGAATTTCAAAATATTCAAGGCCATGAATACTTCTTTGCCACGGATGATATCCGCTACAAGACGCATTTTACGTGGTGATGAAGGTTCGTTGTTCAACTTCGCAAAAGCACTGCTCTTGCGTTCTTCCTTCATGCGATCGGCCATTTCTCTTTTACGAGCTCCCATGTTGCTAATTCTTTATCGGGGTTGTTATGCCTTATTTTCTGTTACCTGAGTGACCGCTGAACTTGCGGGTGGGCGAAAACTCTCCGAGTTTGTGACCTACCATGTTTTCAGTGACGTAAACAGGGATGAATTGTTTTCCGTTGTGCACGGCAATCGTCATTCCGACAAAATCAGGAGAGATTGTGCTCGCACGGCTCCATGTCTTGATGACATTCTTCTTGCCTGCTGCTTGTGCTTCTTCTACGCGCTTCGCGAGCTTGTAGTGAATAAACGGTGGTTTTTTAAGCGACCTTGCCATTTCTTATTGTATTACTTTCTGCGTTCCAAGATGAAACGGTTAGACGGATTCTTTGGATGACGTGTTTTGTAGCCTTTTGAAGGTGTACCCTTGCGTGAGCGTGGGTGACCACCGGACTGGCGACCTTCACCACCACCCATCGGGTGATCTACCGGGTTCATGGCAACACCACGAACACGTGGACGACGACCCTGCCAGCGGCTGCGACCTGCTTTACCGCTGATCTGCAAGTTGTGCTCTGCATTAGATACCACTCCAACAGTTGCGATGCAGTCACCAAGGATCAGACGATTTTCGCCCGATGGCATAGTGATTACAGCATACTTACCGTCACGTGAAGTCAGCTGAGCGTAGCTACCTGCGCTGCGCGCGATGCTACCGCCTTTACCTGGCTTCATTTCAATATTGTGAATAGTTGTTCCCAGTGGAATATCCTTCAGGAAAAGTGCATTACCCACTTCAGGTGCTGCACCGGTGCCGCTCATGAGCGACTGACCTACTTTCAATCCCTGTGGTGCAATGACATAGCGTTTCTCACCATCGCTGTATTCCACCAGTGCAATACGAGCTGAACGATTTGGATCGTACTCAACAGTGAGCACTTTACAGGCTACGCCGTGCTTATCACGCTTGAAGTCTACCAAACGGTACTTCTGCTTGTGACCGCCACCGATATAACGCATAGTGCGCTTACCCTGGTTGTTGCGACCACCGGTCTTCTTCATCGGCACCAACAGTGGCTTGTAAGGCTTGCTTGCGGTCAACTCATCAAACGTGAGCGCCACTTTGTGCCTTGTACCTGCGGTAACCGGATTTAATTTTTTAATACCCATTTTTCGTCAGTATATTAAACGTTGGCGTAAAAATCAATTGTTTCACCAGCCTGCAACTTGATGATGGCCTTCTTGTAGGACTGTGAACGTCCTTCGATAATGCCCTTTGCAGTGTAGCGGAACTTGCGCTTACCGTCTACATTGATGGTGTTTACTTTCATAACGGTTACTCCGTAAGACTTCTCGACTGCATGCTTGATTTCAATCTTGTTTGCGTCGCGATTCACGATGAAACCGTACTTGCCCTGCTTATCAGTGATAGCAGACATTTTCTCGGTGACCAATGGTCGGATGAGGATCTGTTTCATGTGGTATTATTTCTTAAGGAGTTCAGTTACTACTTCGTGTGCGTTGCCTACAAAAACCACATTGTGTGAGTTCATGATATCGTAGGTGTTCACCAAACTGGCAATCTGCACGTTTGCTTTTTCAAGGTTGCGTGATGACAAGAACACGTTGTCGTTGCGCTCTGGAATCAGCACCAATGTCTTTTTACCATCGAGGCTGAGGTTCTTCAACATTGCGGTGAAGTCCTTCGTGCGTGGCTTGTCCATGGCGATGGCGTCCAGCACCATGATACCATTCTCTTTTGCTTTGTAGGTCAAAGCTGACTTACGGGCCAAGCGCTGCGTGGTCTTGTTTACTTTGATATCGTAGTTACGTGGCTGTGGACCGAAGATGGTACCACCCTGACGGAACAACGGGTTTTTGATAGATCCTTTACGTGAACCACCGGTACCCTTTTGCTTGTGCAGCTTGCGGGTTGAACCGTGGATTTCTCCGCGATGCTTTGATTTGTGCGTACCGGTGCGCTGAGCAGCGAGGTAACGCTTCACATCGAGGTAGATCGCGTGGTCGTTAGGTTCGATGGCAAATACCGATGCATCGAGCGTAACGGACTTGCCAGTCTTCTGGCCTGAGGTATTGATTACTTCGAGTTTCATGTTACTTTACGATATAAACGGTTGAACCATTGAATCCCGGAACGGCACCTTTTACAAGGATTAAGTTCTCTTCGGGAAGAATTTTTACCACTTCCAAGTTTGGAATTGTGCGACGGTCACCTCCTGTACGTCCACCCAAGCGCTTACCCGGGAATACACGTGAAGGGTCAGCAGAAGCACCCATAGAACCCGGAGCGCGAAGACGGTTGTGCTGACCGTGTGTGCTTTCACCCACACCGCCAAAACCGTGACGCTTAACAACGCCCTGGAATCCTTTACCTTTTGATGTACCAATCACGTCAACGTTTTCACCTTCCGCGAAGATGGCGTCAACGGTGATGGTTGAACCCAGTGCTAATTCACCTTCGAAGTCATGAAACTCCGCGATGTAGCGCTTTGGGGTTACGCTGGCCTTTTTGAAGTGGCCTTGCATGGCTTTGGTGGTGTGCTTGTCCTTCTTGTCTACGAAGCCAATCTGAACAGCATCATACCCATCCTTACCGTCTTTGGTCTTGATTTGTGTAACCACACATGGACCAGCCTCTATCACCGTGCATGGAATCATTTTTCCAGCGGCACTGTAGATGCTAGTCATTCCGACCTTTTTACCAATAATACCTGGCATGTGTTTGTTATTTATTATTTATGCTTTGTCTCTTTTGGGAGACGTTATTTACTTGTTGTTAGGGGGCGAGCATTGCTCTACCACTACTACACCTTAATCTCTACTTCCACACCACTGGGCAGTTCGAGCTTCATCAGCGCGTCTACAGTCTTGCTGGAAGAGCTGTAGATATCGAGCAGACGCTTGTACGAGCTCAATTCGAACTGCTCACGAGCCTTCTTGTTGACGTGAGGTGAACGCAACACAGTGTAGATGCGCTTGTGTGTTGGCAACGGAATTGGTCCGTTCACAACTGCACCGGTTGACTTCACGGTTTTCACGATCTTCTCGGCAGACTTATCTACCAGATTGTGGTCGTAAGACTTCAGTTTTATTCTAATCTTCTGGGCCATCAGGCTTTATTTTTCTATTATGCGTTTGCTTTTCCTTTAACCTTCGCAATTACGGCTTCCTGAATGTTGTTCGGAGCTTGTGCGTAGTTGCTGAATTCCATGGTTGATGTTGCACGACCGGAAGTGATGGTACGCAAGTCAGTTACGTAACCAAACATTTCAGACAGTGGCACTTTCGCGTTGATTACCGTTGCGTTGTTACGCTCACCGGTACCTTCAATCAAACCACGACGCTTGTTCAAGTCACCGATAACATCACCCATGTTCTCCGATGGAGTAACCACTTCAAGCTTCATGATCGGCTCGAGAATGATTGGGCGACACTTCGGCATTGCTTCACGGTAAGCCATCTTCGCGCACAATTCGAAAGAAAGTGCGTCAGAGTCAACCGCGTGGAACGAACCGTCATTGAGTTCAACTTTCAAAGAATCCACAGGATAGCCTGCGAGAACACCATTGTTCATGGCTTCTTTGAAACCTTTCTCAATTGCAGGGATAAATTCACGTGGGATGTTACCACCCTTGATGTTGTTAACGAAAACAAGACCCGGCTTCTCAGCGTCATCATTCGGACCGATTTCGATTTGGATATCGGCGAACTTACCACGACCACCCGACTGCTTCTTGTACACTTCACGGTGTGCCGCAGTGCCGGTGATGGTTTCTTTGTAGGCAACCTGAGGAGCACCCTGGTTACATTCTACTTTAAATTCACGCTTGAGACGGTCAACAATGATTTCCAAGTGCAATTCACCCATACCGCTGATTACGGTCTGACCTGTTTCCTGGTCGGTGTGCACACGGAACGTTGGATCCTCTTCGGCGAGCTTGGCCAGTGCCATACCCATTTTGTCAGAGTCGGCTTGTGTCTTTGGCTCAACCGCCAAACCGATTACCGGCTCAGGGAAGTCCATCGCTTCAAGAACGATTGGGTTCTTCTCATCACACAGGGTATCACCGGTTTTGATATCTTTAAAACCAACCGCTGCTCCGATATCACCGGCACCAAGGCGCTCGATAGGGTTTTGCTTGTTGGCGTGCATCTGGAAAATACGAGAGATACGCTCCTTGTTTCCACTGCGAGTATTCAATACGTAAGAACCTGCTTCGAGCATACCTGAGTACGCACGCATGAATGCCAGACGACCTACGAATGGGTCAGTGGCAATCTTAAACGCCAATGCTGCGAATGGTTCTTTGTAATCAGGCTTACGGATAATCTCCTCACCTGTATCAGGGTTTGTACCCTTAGTAGCTTCTTTATCGAGCGGACTTGGCATCAATTCCATTACCAAATCCAACATGGTTTGAACACCCTTGTTCTTGAAAGAAGAACCGCAAACCATTGGAACAAGCTTCATGTCCAATACCGCTTGACGCAATGCATCCAATACCTCGCGCTCAGTGATGGTTTCAGGAGCATCGAAGAACTTCATCATGATGTTGTCGTCGTATTCCGATACCGCTTCGAGCAATTTCTCGCGGTACTCCTTCGCTTCTTCCAACATATCAGCAGGGATATCAACTACTTCGTAGGTCATTCCCTTGTCATGCTCATTCCAAATCATACCGCGCCAGTTGATCAAGTCAACTACGCCTTTGAAATCATCCTCAGCACCAATAGGCAACTGAAGTGGTACGGCGTGGCTACCCAACATGTCCTTCACCTGCTTGCACACTTTCAAGAAGTCTGCACCCTGACGGTCCATTTTATTCACGAAGCCAATACGCGCAACGTTGTAGTTGTTCGCCAGGCGCCAGTTCGTTTCTGACTGTGGCTCTACGCCATCAACAGCAGAGAACAAGAACACCAGACCATCCAATACGCGCAGTGAGCGGTTTACCTCAACGGTAAAATCCACGTGACCGGGTGTATCGATGATATTGATGTGGTATTTGTTGTTGCGGTAGTTCCAGCTTACCGTTGTAGCTGCAGAGGTAATGGTGATACCACGCTCCTGCTCCTGCGCCATCCAGTCCATCGTAGCTGCACCATCGTGCACCTCTCCGATTTTGTGGTTTACACCGGAATAGTAAAGGATACGCTCCGTCGTTGTGGTTTTACCCGCATCGATGTGAGCAGCGATACCGATGTTTCTTGTATATTTTAGGTCGCGAGACATATTAAAATCTTATTCTTTTCTAGTTCAGTTCTATTATACACGGAAGTGCGCAAATGCTTTGTTTGCGTCAGCCATACGGTGCACATCTTCCTTCTTTTTGAATGCAGCACCTTCGCCTTTGCTGGCTGCGATGATTTCACCGGCAAGCTTGTCAGCCATGCTCTTCTCATTGCGTGAGCGGGCATAACCAATCAACCACTTCATTGCCATTGAGCTTTTGCGCTCATCACGGATTGGCGTTGGGATTTGGAAGGTCGCACCACCCACACGGCGGCTACGTACCTCAACTGCAGGAGTAACATTCTCCAATGCCTTGCGCCAGATTTCCAAACCATCTTCGTTGGTTTTGGTAGAAACCTTCTCAATCGCATCGTAGAAGATATTGAAAGCAGTACCTTTCTTTCCCTGAAGCATGATGTTGTTCACGAACTTGGTTACCAATGTTTCGTTGAACTTCGGATCAGGAAGTACTGCAATTTTTTTGGCCTTTCTTCTTCTCATTGTATTGGGCTATATTCTCTGATAATTCCTTATTTCTTTTTAGCTGCAGCAGCTGGTGCTCCTGGCTTTGGACGCTTCGTACCGTACTTCGAGCGACGTTGGTTACGGCCATTTACACCTGCCGTATCCAGTGCACCGCGAACGATGTGGTAACGAACACCGGGAAGATCCTTAACACGACCTCCACGAACAAGCACAATCGAGTGCTCCTGGAGGTTGTGACCTTCACCGCCGATGTAGGCAATGACTTCAAATTTGTTCGTCAAACGAACCTTGGCCACCTTGCGCAGAGCCGAGTTTGGCTTCTTTGGTGTGGTGGTGTAAACCTTGGTGCAAACACCACGGCGCTGTGGACATG
>JBKCDO010000114.1:0-16537 GCA_046304755.1 Flavobacteriales bacterium | reverse complement strand
CCCATACATCACTTCGTATTACGCCTCCAAATGGGGATTTTGTATCACCCATGATGAATGGCTGACACTTCCGCGCGAAGGAGAATACACTGTCGTTGTTGATAGTTCGCTCAAGGAGGGCTCACTCTCCTGGGGTGAATGTGTTTTGCAAGGAGAAACGGATGAGGAAGTACTGATCAGCACATACGTATGTCATCCCTCCATGGCCAATAATGAACTGAGCGGTCCGTTGGCGGCGGCTTTTCTCTATGGCCAACTCGCTGCAATTCCCAATCGCCGACTTAGCTACCGCTTTTTATTTGCTCCTGAAACCATTGGAGTAATTGCATTTCTACACGAACGAGGTCAACATTTGATCGATAAGTTGACAGCAGGCTATGTGCTGACGTGCTGCGGTGATGGCGGTCAAATGACTTACAAGCGTTCAAAGCATCGCTCCTCTGCTGCTGATCGGGCAGCAGAACACGTACTCAAACACAGTGGCAGACCGCATCGCATTATTGAATTCGCTGTTGGTGGCAGCGATGAGCGCCAATACTGTTCACCCGGATTTAATCTCCCGGTGGGCTCCCTCATGCGCACGCCTTACCAACAGTACCCGGAATACCATACTTCACTGGATAATAAAAATCTGATATCCTTCGAAGCATTAGCAGAGATTATTCAGACGTACACATCCATTTGCCAAGTGCTTGAAGTCAATCAATACTACGTCAATCAAATACCTTATTGCGAGCCACAACTTGGCAAACGCGGGCTCTACCCAAGCAGTGTTGATCCTGTTTTCAATCGCAGTGAGCTGCATCGCTTACTGCATTTTTTGAGTTTCACCGATGGAACAAAAGACCTTGTTGATATCGCTGAATGGCGTAAGGAAAGTGCACTGCTCTATCTTGACATTATCGGAAAATGCACGAAAGCAGGTCTTGTGGCGATTAAGTGAATTCATAATTAACATCTTGTTATTCAAATTCTTTACGCAACCTTCGCGTGCATTTGATTGTCTGCTATATTTGAGAACATCAAAACGTAGCATACCATGAAGTCAAGACTGCTCCTTCTTTTTTTCGCATGCTTTTGTCTTGCTGTGAAAGCACAGAATGAAGACGCCAGTGGAACGGCACTTACATTGCCTCCGGTTGCCATGGCAAATTACACGGCGGCACAATGGGCTGTTTCACAATGCGGAACTACCAACTATAATTTAGGAAGTTCAACTTCCACTCAGCCTGTCAATCCTATCTCCGGACTCATGAATAATGATGTTTGGTTTCAATTCACTGCTGTTGCTGAGGTCGCGAAAATTAAAGTCTGTAATCCGGCAACTTTTGATGTTTCCATTGAACTGTGGAACGCTGCTGCAACGGGAACTGCACTTGCCGCAGCCAATATCGTCGGTTCGGGCCAAAAAGAAGTTCTTTGCGCAACATCGCTGACGGTTGGCACGACCTATAAGGTGCGCGTCGGAAGAGCTAATGGGACGGGTGGTGGAACGTTCAACATTATATACGAACACCTCGGCCTTGCGTTGACATCACAATATTCGCCCGATCCACCAAACCTTACCTGCTACAACTTCAACACCCAAATGCAACGTCCCCTCACTGCATTTGGCGTAGGGTCGACGCACTGGAAATTTATTGGGTCGTCCGGAACTGTTTACGGTCCTTACACAACCGTCGGAAACCCGAGCGTCCTCAATCTTTCGCATCAATTTCGATTAGAACTAGGTACTGATATTTGTGAAAACGAAGGGACACTTCAGGTACTCATTGAAGTTCAAGCCGCTGATATCGACTGCCAGAACATTTGGTGGGGCTACTCTACCCCTATGCCGATTATCATTTGTCCTACAATTTGCCCCACAATTAATTTCAATAGTCCCAATGGACCTTGCGGAGGCGTTCAGTGTAACATTTACTATCTCACTTTTGGTCTATCAAACATTGGTCAAGGTTTTCAATATCAATACAGATTCACTACGGATAACGGCCAAACCGAATTCATCACCAATTGGAGTACATCTCCGTTTTTCAGCACATCCACACCACCCTTCACTAATTACTTTCGATTCGGAAAGATTTATCAAGTATACGTCAGGGTGAGGCGATGCGCAAGCAATCCGCAGTGGTGTGGACCCTGTACTTACTCAACTTGCGGTTTTCCAAGCGCCAATATTGCCAGCAGCAACACAACAACAGGTCTTTCCAATTACTGCGTTTGGCGCAATAGAACTGGCACTCTGAGCGAAGTACAAATTAATGCCGTTGCAATCAATGGAATGGACCAATATCGCTTTCGTCTCATGCCGGTAGACCCTTGCTCAAGTAATCCTTTTACACCCACGGGTGCGCCGATAACGACAAACTGGTCTGGCAACGCCTTCTTTTTACCGTCGGCATTTTCAATACCCTTGAATCAAGTTTATATCCTGCAGGTTCAATTTCGCGTGCTGCCGGCAACATTGACCAATCCTAGTGGACAAACGATTACAATACCCGGTCAACAATCGGATTGGGGTTGGCCCTGTTTTATTGGATTTAGAAGCTCAGCATCACCTCCCGTAGGTTCTCCTATCAGTTGTTGCAACTTCCCGCTTCCCTCCGCGGCCATGCTACCCAACGAATATTTCGATGGTGAAGGCAAATGGACCGAGTTCTATGAATGGGAAGAAGAACCGGAGCCTATCGTACAACCTGGGAAGCTAACGCTGCTTACAGCAGAAGGAAATGAAATTCAACTCGATGTTACTGAATCCAATCTGGCCGGTAATGGACAAGCTGAGCTTTTCAACCTGAGCGGGCAGTTGATTCACAGAGAGAATCTCACAGCCATACATGAGAACAGTGTAGTAAACATCGTTACGAAAGAGGAGCTGCCAACAGGTATCTATATTGTATCCGTCAGCACACCTTTCGGTCGCGTTACGGAGAAGTTCTTTATTGCGAACTACTAAGCGTCAAAAGGAATCGCTAATTGGCCGGGAAGCAATGTGAATGACATGCGATGATGTTCACTTGCACCGTTCTCTCTTATGGCGTTGCGGTGAGCCTTTGTTGGATAACCTTTATTATTTAGCCAGAGATAATGAGGATACTCCACGTGCAGTTGGTCCATTATTTCATCACGATAGGTTTTGGCTAAGACGGATGCCGCAGCGATGGAGCGGTAAATCGCATCACCCTGAACGATACACTCATGATGAATCCCCGGATAGGCATTGAAACGATTGCCATCAATCAGCAACAATTCCGGCCTATTCGATAGCTGAGCAATCGCACGGTGCATTGCCAAAAAAGAAGCGTTCAAAATATTGATCTCATCAATCTCCTTCACTGACACAATTCCTACAGCCCAACTGATAGCTTCGGATTCAATGATGGGGCGCAATTCATTGCGCTTACGCTCCGACAATTGCTTGGAGTCATTCAAATCCTTGTGATGGAATTTCTCGGGCAAGATGACTGCTGCAGCTACAACCGGTCCGGCCAAACATCCTCTACCCGCCTCATCGCAACCGGCTTCTATTTTTCCGCGTGTGTGATGTTTTTTAAGTGATGCCATTGATGTTAGTTCAGACAATTTTCAATAACCTGCCAAAAACGTCGAGCTGATTGATCCCAGTCGAAATCACCGGAACGACGTAGTCCTCGTTCAATCAATTGCTGGCGCAACGCCTCATTGGAACAAACGGAAAACATGGCATACGCAATGGCTTGCGTCGAAAATGGATCAACCAATATCGCAGCATCACCGGCAACTTCCGGCATTGACGTTACATTGGACGTGATCACCGGCACACCGCTCTTGAATGCTTCGATAATAGGAACGCCAAAACCTTCGAAGTAACTCACGTAAAGTAAAGCATGAGCAGCGCCCATCACTTGCGACAACTCGTTCGTTTCAAGGTGTCCTGTAAATACAACATCGGACTTGAAATGCATGGCGTCGAGTTGTGCGGAAAGTTCTTCGTTCTTCCAAAACATTCTGCCAACTGCAATAAGTTTAATACGCTCACGACTGCCGGAACGGAAAACCTCATAGGCCTCGAGGAGCCGTTTCAGATTTTTTCTGGGATGAATGGAACTAACAAAAACAAAGTACTTACATCCATCCGACCAACGCTCCATGACTTGTGCCTTCTGCGCTGGTGATAATGGTTTAAACGTTGATTGAACGGCATTATAAACGACGTTCACTTTATCTTTCGTTACGCCATACTGTGCAACGATGTCTTGCTTGCTGAATTCACTCACAGTGACAATAGCCTTGGCCTTCTTGGCAAATAGCGGTGTCATCGATCGCAAATAGCGCGATATGACCGAAGGCAAATCATCCGGATAGTGCTCGAAATTCAAATCGTGCAAAACAACCACTTGTGGAACCGAGGTGCGTGTCGAAATCATCATGTCGGGCGACACGAACACATCCGCCTTTAAACGACGCAGCTTCCAGGGTATCATCCAATTGTACCAAATTCGAAAAAGAATGGGATGACGAGCGGGAGGCGGCAACACATGGGCTTTTATGTTGGCGGCAAAAACAAACTCTTCGCTATACTGTCTATCGAAGATGAAATGGAACTCGTGCTCGGGATGATTGCGCGCTATGCGCGACATGATTTCGTGCGTAAACCAGCCAATACCATCGAGCTTTCCCTTCAATAGCAAACGCGTGTTCACAACAATCTTCATAGACTACAAATTAAAGACAGTGGGTCAAAAAAGAAAAGGCCGCACGCGGCGGCCTTCCAATATATTTTTAAAGCACTTACAGACGTACAGTGCCCTTGTGACGACGCTCGCTGGAAACAGTCAACTTCTTGCGACCACGCTTGCGACGAGCCGCCAATACAGCACGCCCTTTTACAGTGGACATACGCTTACGGAATCCATGCTTGTTACGGCGCTTGGTGTTCGAAGGTTGGTAGGTACGCTTACTCATGACTCAAAATTTTAAAACGATTTACACAATTTTTCCCGTTTGGGGGCTGCAAATATAGACCTAAGCCGTAATATTTCAACCCTATCCACTGATTTTTTAGCCCCATGCGTTATTGGTGTTGATTTTCAGTGGATTAAACTATAAGCCCAAGTCCTCTTTCTTGAGTTTCTGTGTGAATTCAACAGGCACCGTCTTCGAAATCATGAACGCTTTGGCTGTGACGGATCCTTTGCCTTCAATGACAATGTCCTTTTTGAATACCAATCCAATAACGCCGCCCAAAATCTTCGGAATACTTTCCGCGTCGGCCGTACAGGACAGCGTCAGCGTTGTCTTCTCTTCCGGTGAAAGCACCGCAGTTGATGGTAGCGACACGTGTCCAAGTCGAGTGCCCTCCATAAATAAATCAACGTCAGAGGAAACCAGAGAAATCTTGTACGGGTTAGGATTGAAGAGTTCGACATCAAACTCACACGACACTCCGGATGAATTGAACCCGGTAAACTGCGTGCGCTTAACACCCTTGAACTCTACATCACGATAGGCCGTGCATGATGCCAGAATGACGCATGGAAGAATCAACCAAAACAACATGCGTGATTTCATCATCAGGCCTGAGCGAAATAATGATGGAAGTATGGAATGGTTTCAATGCCTTTAAAGTAATTGAAAACACCATAATGCTCGTTCGGTGAGTGCAACGCGTCACTATCCAAGCCAAATCCCATCAATACCGTTTTAACACCCAACTCCTTTTCAAACAGCGCAACGATAGGAATGGAACCTCCTCCGCGAGTCGGAATCGGCTTCTTTCCATACGTCTGTTGCATGGCAGCATCGGCAGCACGATACGCTTTCGAATCCGTAGGTGTAACGACGGGCTCACCGCCGTGATGCGGGCGAACCTCAACCCTTACACCTTTTGGAGCGATACTTTCAAAATGCTTCTTGAAGAGTTCTGTTATTTCATCGCTGACCTGATTCGGCACAAGGCGCATCGAAATTTTCGCAAAGGCCTTTGACGGAAGAACCGTTTTAGCTCCTTCACCGATGTAACCACCCCAGATACCATTGCAATCTAACGTTGGACGAATACCGGTGCGCTCGATGGTGGTGTATCCTTTCTCGCCCCAAACCTCATCAATATCGAGATCTCGCTTATAGGCATCCACATCAAATGGAGCCTTATTCAATTCAGTGCGCTCGGCTGCAGTTAATTCCTGCACTTTATCGTAGAAACCGGGAATGGTGATGTGATTATTTTCATCATGCATACTGGCAATCATTTTCGCCAGGATGTTGATGGGATTACTCACTGCACCGCCATAAACACCGCTATGCAGGTCACGATTTGATCCCGTAACCTCTACTTCTAAGTAGCTTAATCCTCTCAGACCGCAGTCGATGGAAGGCGTGTCGTTGGCAATGATGGAAGTATCGCTAATGAGTATGACATCACTCTTCAAGCGTTCTTTATTGGCCTTCACGAATGGTCCGAGGTTATTGCTTCCGCATTCCTCTTCTCCCTCAATCATAAATTTGATGTTGCAGGGAAGAGAATTTGTTTTCATCATCGCCTCGAATGCCTTCACGTGTGAAAACATTTGACCCTTATCATCGCAAGAGCCGCGTGCGAAAATGGCACCTTCCGGATGGATTTCCGTTTTGCGAATCACCGGCTCGAAAGGCGGTGTGTGCCACAATTCAAATGGATCGGCGGGTTGAACATCGTAGTGTCCGTAAACGAGTACAGTAGGCAAAGCAGCATCAATCAGCTTTTCACCATAGACAATCGGATGTCCTTTGGTAGCGCAGATTTCAACGTTGTCGGCGCCGGCATTACGCAAGTGTTCTGCAACTTTATCGGCGCAGCGAGCCACGTCGGCCGTGTATTTAGGATCTGCACTCACACTTGGAATGCGCAGTAATTCGAAGAGTTCATCCAGAAAACGCTGTTTGTTTTCGTGAATGTATTGTGTCGCTTTTTCCATAATTCGATTTTTGGGCTACGAATGTAGGATACAATCAATTTTGTTTTGTGAAACAGTCAATCGTGTTGAAATTCGCACCGCATGGAATCCCGACCGCAACCTTCATTTGACAATACGGAAATCGCCTTTGGTGGAAAATCAAACGCTGAATTGAAACGAGCTTTATGGCTCTTCAAACTCATTGGTAACCCGTTGTTGGTAAAGACCGGCAAGGTACTCACGCATATGGCGCTGACCTTGCGCATCCCCATTGGCTGGGCCATTAAGGGCAATATCTTCAAACAATTTTGCGGGGGTGAAACCATTAGTGAATGTCGCAATGCGACGCAGGGTTTATCCAAATTCAACATCGGAACCATTTTGGATTATTCGGTGGAAGGAAAAGAAAACGAAAGCGATTTCGAAAACACCAAGGCCGAAACCATTCTCACGATTGAAGCTGCTGCAAAAGATCCCGGAATTCCATTCTGTGTCTTCAAAGTAACCGGTATCGCGCGGTTCTCACTGCTGGAAAAAGTCAATGCTAAAGAACCACTGACCGACCAAGAAGTATTGGAATGGCAGCGTGTGCGTGATCGGGTGGACACTATTTGTAGTCATGCAGCAAAGCTGGAAGTCCCCATTTTCATCGACGCAGAAGATAGCTGGATACAAGACGCCATCGACGATCTTGCTAATGAAATGATGGAGAAATTCAATGCGCAAAAAGCGATTGTTTACAACACCATTCAGCTCTATCGTCATGATCGTCTTGCCTTTCTGAAAGAATCCTTTAAAACCGCAGAGACAAGGAACTACTATCTGGGCGTGAAACTCGTTCGCGGTGCTTACATGGAAAAGGAGCGTTCCCGCTCGCAGAGCCTTGGTTATCGTGATCCCATTCAACCCGACAAAGCCTCTTGTGACCGCGACTTCGATTTAGCAGTAGCTTTCTGTTTAGACAATATCAATCGCATTTCCATTTGTGCGGGCACTCACAATGAGCAAAGCAGTATGATGCTGGCGACAGCCCTGGACAATCGCGGTATTATGCGCGATGACAAACGAGTGTTCTTTGCGCAACTCTATGGCATGAGTGACCACTTGAGTTTCAACCTAGCCAATGCCGGTTTCAATGTGGCGAAATACCTTCCCTATGGCCCGATCCGTGAAGTCATTCCATACCTGATTCGCAGAGCTCAAGAGAACACCTCGGTGAAAGGTCAGACAGGGCGCGAACTAGCGTTGATTCAGCGGGAGATGAAACGCAGAAAGTTGAAGTAGGTTTTTTTCTCGCAGAGCCCGCGGTGAAAATACACGCAGAGAAGTCAGTAGCTTGGCATTACACAGCAGGTCGTCTTTGCGTGATTCCCCCTTTGCGTCCCATTGCGTCAGAGCATTTTTTCTCGCAGAGCCCACAGTGGAAATACACGCAGAGAAGTCAGTAGCTTAACATAACACAGCAGGTAGTCTTTGCGTGATTCTCCCTTGGCGGTCTTTGCGTGAAATCTTTTTCTCCCTGTGCGTTCCTTTGCGTGAGAGCATTTTTTCTCGCAGAGCCCGCAGTGGAAATACACGCAGAGAAGTCAGTAGCTTAACATAACACAGCAGGTAGTCTTTGCGTGAGAGCGTTTTTTCTCGCAGAGCCCGCGGTGAAAATACACGCAGAGAAGTCAGTAGCTTGGCATTACACAGCAGGTAGTCTTTGCGTGAGAGCATTTTTTCTCGCAGAGCCCACAGAGGAAATACACGCAGAGAAGTCAGTAGCTTAACATAACACAGCAGGTAGTCTTTGCGTGATTCTCCCTTTGCGTTCTTTGCGTGAAATCGTTTTCTCCCTTTGCGTTCCTTTGCGTGAGAGCATTTTTTCTCGCGGATTCCGCTTTATAAAAACTCCGACACCCACTTCGATCCACTCTTCCAAAGCATGTGAATCGCGACGTAGAGCATGAGCAGGGAGAAGAAAAACTTAATCTTGTGTTCCGGTACACGCATGGCGTATTTCGAACCGAAGTAATTACCCAAGACAAATCCCACGGCCATTAGCAGCACATAACTGAATTGGATGTGACCTGCTTTGTAATAATTCATCACCCCCAACACTCCAACAGGAAGCATGAGCAACGCCAAGCTGATGCCTTGTGCTTGAAGCTGGTTCATATTCATAAAATAAATCATGGCGGGCACAATGATGATGCCTCCTCCAACTCCCACGAAGCCGCTCAACGCACCGGCGAGCAGACCAACCATCAAGAGAATCAAAATTTGCGTAGTCGAAAAATCCATGGTTGCGATTTATTTCGACGAATGTACTCTAATGACTCAATACCGCAACTGACAGAATTGTTGATTCGCTGTTATCACGAATACCCGATTGCCTTTACATTTGGCGCAGAAACATACAATGCATATGAATTTTCCTGCTGAACTCAAGTACACCAAAGACCACGAATGGGTGCGTATTGAAGGTGACGTTGCTACTATCGGTATTACGGATTTCGCTCAAGGTGAATTAGGTGATATCGTTTTTGTTGAAATCGAAACACAAGGTCAAACCATGGATGCACACGCTGTATTCGGTACCGTTGAAGCCGTAAAAACAGTGAGTGATCTTTATATGCCTGTGTCAGGAACAATACTAGAGGTGAATGCCGGCCTGGCCGACGACCCCGCCTCTGTGAACAATGATCCATATAACAGCGGCTGGATGATTAAAGTACAAATTGCTGCAGGCGCAGATCTCAGCCATTTGATGGACGCATCCGCTTATCAGGCCTCATTATAAACGCTGAAGCATGGCTCGACAACGGGCGCATGTGAACACATCCTATTGTACGACAACCGCCCTAATCGCATGGGTAGTTGTCGTCTTTTTTATGCATATCGTTCCCGTAGACCCCGATAAAGCCCGCTCAATTCAAATCCCGCATCTCGATAAGCTTGTGCATTTCACCCTGTTTTTTGTGCTGTCAATTCTTGCAATACGGCATCGGTTCACACACAAAAAGGCAACCTCTAAGTGGGTTTTTGCTCGAATCATATTGCTGTGCTGTGCCTATGGAATTGCGCTTGAGTGGATACAGCCCTTGATGGGAACACACCGCAGTTCAGACCTATTGGATGGAGTAGCAGATGCTACCGGTGTTCTGCTTGGAGCCTTTTGCTTTAACGACTTCCGACGACTATTCCTCTTCAGTCATTAGGTTGGGAAATCGCATGAGTATTTTTTGCAATACCCGCTCCATGCGCTCATCTCCGGAACCTTTGACAATCTCTACTGTCTTACCGTCATTGAACAGGTCCTCAACGTACATAGCAAAGAGCCTGTCACGATCCTCCGGGTTTTCACGCAATGAATCATTTTCCCAGGGAAGATCAGGTTGACAAATCAGGTATAAATCAAAGTCGAATGTTTCCTTCATGGAAAGAATCTCCTCATTCGATTCCCCAAAACGCTCGCGCCACCAGATGTCGAGCACATAAAAATCAGTATCAACGATGAGCGCATCGCTTGAAGATTTAAACGCCTTCGACAACAAGTCCGATGTGCGCCTTGCAATAGTTAGCACGTCTTGTTGATTGTATTGATAATCCGAACCCTTCGATACGAGATATTCCCGAGCATATTCTTTGACAACACGCGCATCGAATATTCGTTCTGAAAGCCACTCACACAAGGTAGACTTCCCACAGCACTCCGGCCCTGTAATGGCTATTCTGATCATATCTGTTTGTCCAACGTCACAGGCTAGCGACGAAGAGAATGAAATTGAATGACAAAAATACTTCGCTCGGATGTAAACAAAAACAGATTGACAGAAGCGAATTCGTGATTTATAAATCTTGAATATCGGCCAAATTCGATTCCACTCTCACGCGAATAACATTATTGGTCAGCGCAAAGAGAACGTATTGCGAAATAAGAGAAATCAAGTCAATCATCTCCGAATCACTCAAATACTGTTTTCCACTATTCCAGCCGTTGTCAGAAACATTCCGTGTGTTCATCATTTCATCCGTAAGATCCAAAATGGCTTGCTCTCTGGGCGAAAATTGAGGGGTGATCGGGTACAACTTCAAGGACGCCAACTCATCCTTGGTAATTCCGAACTCCAAACCAACAGGAACGTGATGCTTCCAGACGTAATTACATGAGTAGTGATATGCCATACGCAAAATGACCAGTTCCTGCTCGCGCACGCTAAAACCCATTTTCAATTTGGATGTAACCCAGTAATCGAGAAATTGTCCAAGGGTATCAGGGTTATACATGAGTGAACCTAGCACATTCACAGGTGCATATTTTCCCTTCAATCCATCACCCGGAATTCGCTTCAGGATGTCAAGCCACTCGGGCTTCATATCGTCAACATTCTTTGGATTTAGTCGTGGAGTTGTTGTCATGTTTTTTGATTTTGTCAAATTATACAATGCTATTTCTTCGCTCGATTTCTTTTCGCTCTAAAATAATTCTGGCTAGTCGCGCCTGCGCAGGTAAGTTGCCAATTTCGGATGTAATTGCGGCAGCCTCAGGCATGTCAAATTTTAGCCCTGAAGCATTGATCCGTGGATACGAAAAAGAGTTCGGTTCTATGTTGTGGGTGTTTATCACACGAGCAAGTTCGTAATGCCATGGGGCAAGCGGAAGACTTAACGATGGACCTACCGATTCGCCCGAGCCATTATTAAGAATATACCAATACAAGTTCTCGGGATAGTCGGAACAAATGACCTTTTCCATCTCATTCATCACCGCATTTTGATCGCCCTCGACAGCCACGAAAACCTGATTCGGATTCGACTTGGCAGCACCCCATGCGATGGCCAAACTACTACCCATCCCTCCGGCGTTTTCAAAGGTGTCTTCCGTAATACGAAGTGCCTGCATCGCGCGAGGATTAAACCCGTTACCTACAATGTAAAACGGATTAAGCCCTTTCATCTCCTCATGAATACGATGCAATGCCTCTTCGCGTGAAATGATTTGCTGCTTCTGTACTTGTTGAAAAGGCATGCCCTTTTTGGCAGACGTTTCATAGTAACGCGTCAAATCAATTTGGGGAATTCTTGCGTCCGGAATGAATCTCAATGGATAGGACTTATTAAAGCCTTGCGGTGAAACGCGCAGGCAAGCCAGATTACCAGCCAGGGCATCGGACAGCGCAGCGTGTGTTTGCTCCAAAAGATGATGGCCATAACGATGTCCGAACACATGTCCTTCACCCATAGTCACAATTGTGTCCGATTCAGTGAGATCGCCAACAACAATGTGAGGCTCACTCTCATCGAGCTGAGCATCGAAGCCCCTCCAACTCGATAATACCAACCCCGGAATTTTGTGAACCAACAGCACCGTGCGCAAATAGTCCATGGCGTTGCTAAAGCCGCTGTTTTGCATCGACATTGCGGTTAGTTGACCGGTGGCCAACCAACGCCCGGCAGCAACCGCCGGTATAGAACGTTCGGAAGGCATTACCCATCGGTTAACCCTCCCCTCGGCAGCAAGATCTGCAACGTATTGATCCATCGTAGCAAATACAGAATCAGCTACCAGACAGTACGTGTCGATGCCTGCAGAAAGTATGGTGTCTACGATTGCCGTATCCTTCGGCATACCCGGTATGGTTGACAGCACCTTCTGCTCTATGGGTTTTACATCCTTCATAAATCGGATGTGCAAGATAGCTTCAAATTGAGCCCTGTCAGCGCATCTTCAAATCAGGTCCATGGATTATCGTCACAGCGAAAACCAGTTGAGCATGAAATAGCCGTCAATAGCCATCACCAAATACAGCGCAAACATGAACGAGGCGGCATACAACCGGCGACGGAAATAAACGAACAATGACAAGGTGTTTACAGCCATTAGATAAAGCCAACACGCATGCACTTGGTACATCATAAGCCATGTGGCCAGCATGCCCCAGGAAGCAATAAACGCATCCTGCAGTGGAAAATTAGCACGCGTGTATCGCTTTAGCGCGTATCCCCAGATTAAGGCGGTAAGAACACTCAACACAAAAAAAGTAGCCTGAAGATGGGTGCCCACTTGCCATGACTTCCATCCGGTTTGCACATTGTACCATCCTACAATTGCCGATATGATGTAAACAATTTGCAGAACAGGCTCAGCGTAAAGCTTCTCACGCCAACTCAATAGTAATAGCAAAAGCGGACCTATAATGCCCAGCGGAAAAGCCCACTCACTTTGGTTGAGATACAATACCGTGAACAGTAAGTTAGTGATGACGGCAGACCACTCCAAAATGCTTCGTAGCGAACTATCCGGTATTCGATGTGTTTTTTGAACTTGATTCAACACAGTTGGTGTGTATTCGAATTATGATTTAATTAGACAAAAATCCATTAAAAAAACAATCAACATGAAGCAAATCTTTACACTTGTAATGGCGCTCTTGGCATTGCAGCTGAGTACGCGGGCACAACGCGTTTGCGGCACATCAGAATATCAACTGATGATGGAGCAGCAGGACCCAAGCATCATCAATCGCCGCGAGGAAATTGAGCAATTCACGCGGGACTATCTGCTCAACAACCCACAGGGAGATCGCGCCCTGGTTACTATTCCCGTTGTTGTGCACGTGGTTTACAATACGGCCGAGGAAAATATTAGCGATGCGCAGATTCAATCGCAAATCACTGTGCTCAACCAAGACTTCCGCAAGCTTAACGCCGACGTTGCAAATACGCCCGGGGCTTTTGCCGGATTGGCCGGCGATGCCAATATCGAGTTTTGCCTGGCGTCGACTGACCCTAATGGGAATGCCACCAGCGGTATTCTCCGCGTACCCACTACCGCCACTTCGTTTGGGACTAACAACACTGTGAAGTCATCCACTTCAGGTGGTTCAAACGCTTGGAACGCTTCCAAATACCTCAATATGTGGGTGTGTGACATCAGTGGAACAACATTGGGTTACGCCCAGTTTCCGGGAGGAACTGCCAGCACCGATGGTGTTGTAATTGACTACCTCTATTTTGGGACCATTGGAACAGCAACCCCGCCGTTCAACAAGGGCCGCACTGCAACGCACGAAGTAGGTCACTGGCTGAACCTTCGTCACATTTGGGGCGACGATGGCACCGGCTGCACCGGTAGCGACCAAGTTACCGACACACCCAATGCCGCAGGTCCGAACTATGGCTGTCCGGTATTCCCGTTTGTTACCTGCAGCAACGGGCCTAATGGTGACATGCACATGAATTACATGGATTACACCGATGATGCGTGCATGTACATGTTCTCCAATGGTCAAGTTTCCCGCATGCAAGCGCTGTTCGCCACGGGTGGAGCGCGTGCTTCATTGCTCACCAGCAATGGCTGCAGCATTCCGGCACCGGTTCTATGTGGAGCTATTAGCGGACTTAGCGCCGGATCGATTTCACAAACTGGGGCAACGATTACCTGGTCTGCTGTGAGCGGTGCTACAGGATATACGCTTCAATACAAACCGGCCACTGCGACGACATTCACAACAGTTAACCCAACCGCAAATTCATTTGCTCTAACCGGACTCACCGCGGGAACCACCTATAATGTTCAAGTAAGAAGCGTTTGCGCCGCAGGTAATGGAGCTTACACATCAATCAATTTCACGACAACGAGTGCAACAACGTCATGCACGGATACTTATGAAAGCAACAACACCTCAGGCACTGCGAAAACAATTGCAGTGAACACTAACATCACCGCGCGTATCGGATCGAGCACAGATGTCGACTGGTTCCGTTTCAGCAATACTTCTTCTGCTCGTAATATCCGCATTGACCTAACAAACCTCCCTGCTGATTACGATGTTCGCTTGTACAACCCCAGCGGAACACAAGTAGCAATTTCACAAAACGGATCAACCACCTCGGAGGCGATTGTTTATAATACAACATTAACCGGCACATGGCGTATTCAGGTATACGGTTACCAAGGAGCATTCAACTCTTCACTGTGCTATACACTTCGCGCTTCTATTAGCGCTTCTACCTTCCGCGAAGGTGAGGAAACACCTGTTGCTGAACTCAATGCAACCTCTGCAGAATCGAACGTAGCCATCACCACCATTTTCCCTAATCCTACTAACGGAAAACTTAACGTCATCTTGGAAGCTGCAACATCGCAAAACACCCAACTGCGTATTTGCGACATTACCGGACGCACAGCGCTAACGCAGAATGTTGTTTGTGTTTCGGGAAGCAACACCTTCATGCTCGACATGGAAGCGCTGCCAAATGGCTATTACTTACTCGTCATCGACAACGGTAATTCCAGCTCGACGATGCGGGTGGTTAAGAATTAAAACAGATTGATTAACCTATAAAAAAACCCCGATAATTCGGGGTTTTTTTGTTTCTAACATTCCATATTACGAATGCTGCACCTTGCCAATGAATTCCTCATAAGGCATGAAGTGCTCATTCAGCGTGCACTTTTCCTTTACCAGTGCAATGATTTTTTCTTCATACAAGAAATCGTAAACGTTCTTCGCCTCCTCTTTCTTGGCGAGCGTTTTCTTGGCAAAATCTGTGAGCATTTCTTCTTCCATCGGCAAGCCATACTGTGCATAGCGTGAAGCCAACACCTGCTTCACATGCTCGAGTGCATCCTCAGGTGACACGCGCAATTCATATTGACGAATGATTTTTCCTTCAATCAATTCCCAGCGCAATTGTGCGGCATAGAAAGGATAATCATGCTCCACCATTTCCTCCGTTACAGGCTTCTCATTGGTGAGTTGGATGTAACGCTTTAAAAAAGCATCCGGTAATACGGGATCAATCATCTCCGTAATTTTCTTGGCAAACTCGCGCTTGAACAAGAAATCAGAATCACGGGAGAACATTTGTTCCAAATCTGATTTCACTTTGTTGCGCATCTCCTGCTCTGCATTCACTTCACCTGGACCATACAACTTGTCGAACAATTCCTGATCCACCGCATGCGGTTCGATGCGCTTGATTTCGTTCACCGTTGCCTGAAACTTCGAAGCCAAATGATGCACATCGTGGTGCGTAATGCCCAACATCTTTGCTAAGTCCTCATGATTTTCTGTCAAATGATGCGGATTGATTTCGACGATACTGCCAACGGTTAATCCAATCAAGGAAGCCTTTGTTGTCGCGTCTTTTACGAATTCGATAGACACCGTTGTTTTGTTGGAAATGCCACCTTCCTTCAGCATGCCATCGTCGCCGAGCTCATTCAACTCAACCATCAGCATATCTTCTGCAGCACTGGTCTCCGGATCCGACATCTTACCGTAGCGACGCGCCAAATCTTTCACCTGACGATTGATCAATTCATCGTCAACCTTGACTTTGAAATAGTCAAACTTGTGTGTGGCATCCAGATCGATGTGAATCGCCGGTGCAAGACCCAATTGATAGGTGAACTTAAAATCACCTGGGTTATCCCAATCGCCCACATCGTTTTGCTCGCCGCCGGGAATCGGGCTTCCAAGTACTTCGATCTTGTTTTCAGAAAGATACTTATACAGATTCGATTGAATCACCTGGTTGATTTCTTCGGCGAGAATGCTTTTACCATAGCGCTGCTTAACAAGCGACATAGGCACGTGTCCGGGACGAAAACCGGGCATCTGCATGGTTTT
>JBKCDO010000113.1:0-12380 GCA_046304755.1 Flavobacteriales bacterium | reverse complement strand
TAAAACTCGCCTTGTGAAAGGTTCACCGAACGCGTGGCCGTTTGTGCAGCCTCGTTGAAAATAGTCTTTTTAAATACCGGTCCCCAGTTGCCATCGGCGTCTTTCACGCGGATGTTGAATAGGATGGGTGAGGATGCAAGTGTGGCTGTGTAGGCGCTTTTCAAAACAGCTTCCACCGCTTCGTTGTAGTTTCCGTCTATTGCTAGGATTGCAATACCATTGCCTGCACCCGGATCGAAATTGCCGAAGTAAAACTCGCCTTGCGAAAGGTTGACTGAACGCGTTGCCGTTTGCGCAGCTTCGTTGAAGATGGTCTTTTTGAACACCGGTCCCCAGTTGCCATCGGCGTCTTTCACGCGAATGTTGAAGAGGATGGGCGAAGAGCCAAGCGTGGCTGTGTAGGCACTTTTCAATACGGCTTCCACGGCTTCGTTGTAGTTGCCGTCCAGGGCTAGGATAGCAATACCATTGCCGGCACCCGGATCGAAATTACCGAAGTAAAACTCGCCTTGTGAAAGGTTCACCGAACGCGTGGCCGTTTGTGCAGCCTCGTTGAAAATAGTCTTTTTAAATACCGGTCCCCAGTTGCCATCGGCGTCTTTCACGCGGATGTTGAAGAGGATGGGTGAAGAGCCAAGTGTGGCCGTGTAGGAGCTTTTCAGAACTGTTTCTACAGCCTCATTGAAATCATTATCGAATGCAATGATAGCGGCACCGGAGCCTGCACCCGGATCGAAATTACCAAAATAAAATTCTGCTTGCGTAAGGTTTACAGCTCGCGCAGTGGTTTGCGCGGACGCATTGAAAATGGCTTTTTTGAATACAGGTCCCCACGCATTGTTGGCATCGCGCATGCGCACGTTGAACAGGACGGGCGAAGTTCCCAAAGAGGCTACATAACTGCTTTTTAGTACGGTTTCTACTGCTTCGTCGAAGTTGTTGTCGAACACGGGCATGGCTATACCGGAGCCTTCACCCGGGTCGAAGTTGCCGAAGTAAAATTCGGCAGCGCTCACGTTGACGGAGCGCGTTTGTGTTTGCACCTGTTGGTAGAACACCACCTTTTTGAACAGCGGACCCCAGTTGTCCGATGTGTCTTTCAGGCGAATGTTGATCAGGGTAGGGCTCGAGCCCGGAGCGAGCGTTTGGGCTTGCGAAATGATAGCCTCGATGGCTTCATTCCAAGCGCCATCGGCCACGCTAAACGCAGTGCCGCTGCCGGCACCCGGGTCGAAGGTGCCCACAAAATATTCTCCGGCCTTGATGTTGGGCTGCGCATAGGCGCAGACCGTTGCCAACAAGGCAACAGACCATGCAAGTAAAAACCTCATGTACCTTAGTTTTTGTGGTAACCTTTTGCTTTGATGTCAACTGCCTGACCCGGGAAAAGGTCGGCCGGAATTTCTAAGTCGAAGATGTAGGCCTTGCCTGTGGCTGAATTAGTAGGGCTATAATTCAATGTGCTGTATGGACCACCCGTGCGACCACGGTCGTTGATAGAGAGGTCAAAAATGTCATAATACTCATGGTTAGGGTTTCCTCCGTTGGCAGTGGCAGCTTGGCCAGCAATGTTGGTGAAAACAAGTGGTTGGGAACCTGTTGGAGCGCCGGCTAAAGCGATACCGTTGTAAGTCCATTCAAATGAACCTGAATATCCGAAACCAGGCCATGGGTTAGAAGTTGTGCTGGTGCAATTCTGATTATTATCCCCCAACCAGTAAGGAGATTGTCCGCCACTGCAGGCGCAACCACACACGCGATTTAATGTTCCTAGAAACTGATTGGATGAGAAAACAATATTGTAGCGCGGAATATTTCCGGCCCACGGAAAACCAACAATGCATCCTGCAGAGAAGTCATTGTTGCGGATTTCATTTGTAACCGAAGTTAAGCTATTCCAGCCAGTATAGAAAAAGTTATTTAGTAGGTTATTTGCGATTAATGATTTATAGTCATCTTGACGATGCAATAGAAAATTGGTAACAGTGTCAGCGTTGATGACAATTTTATCAGTCGCGTTATTGCTACCGGTGTGGTCGTTAATATAGAGAATTGCTGTTTTCGATAAGATGCAGCTACCATATCGAAAAGTGATTTGAGAAGAAGCAACACTGCGAATGCAATTGAATTCGTAGAAGTCTTGGTCAGAATTAAAATTAGTTGCCTTACAATCTATGACTGATACTTTTGCTCTATTAGCTATTGTGCCGCTGGTAATCGCGTTGCAGGTTAGCGAATAAACACCGAGGTTGAATCCTAATATTTGGAGCTTCATACCCGGAGTTCCTGTAACAGTAATATTGCCGTTAAAATTGATAGCTCCACCAGTATTTTGAGGAAGCAAGGTAAGTGATTTGTTCAGTACCAGTGTAGGTTCAGCATAATTGCCGCTTACAATAAGAATTCGATCGCCATCTACAGAGGCAGCTATTGCCGAAGTAATTGTGCTGAATTGTGTTGACCCGTTTCCAGATCCCAAAGTAGGGTCTACAAAACGGTCAACGGCCAATAAAGAAGTTGAGAGCGCTAATGCGCATGCAAAGAAGAAATGTTTCATTAATTCTGGGTTTGGTTAATGATTGAATTTGATTTTGGTAATTAGCGCCAAATGTAACACGATGAATGGTAAAGCATAATTTTTTGTAGGTGAAATGTTCATGAACTCCGATGGGCCCCTGGCAAATGTGGACGCACAGCAGTGCGTCCCTGCCCTCAGGTTGTCGGGGGGCATGCTGTGTATGGCGTGTGTGATGCGTCTAACGAACCCCCACCACCTCCGGATACGGGATCAACGCCTCACATATCCCCGCCACATGGTCTTTCATGATGATGGCCAGGCCTAGGATGAGCGCAGCCGATATGATGGCGATGGCCACGTTGTTCTTCTTGATTTCCTCCCATTCGTTCACGTGCGTGAGCTGGAAGAAGGTGAATACACCACCGGCGATTACGAGCAGGGTGAACAGTACGCCAATGAACACAAACAGCGACACATAGCCCAGACTGTAAAGGATGTTCATGAACTCAAAGCTGTTTTGGTTCACATAGCGGATGGCGTTCAGGCCCGGACCAACCACTGAGGAGATCATCAGCGCAGTCGAGAGGATGACGCCCACCTGCAACGCGGCGAACGAGGTGTTGGCCTCGGTAATGCCCATGTTGCGCGAGAGGTAACGATTCAGAATATAATAAACGGCATACAAGGAAGAGATGCCGATGATGAAGGCGATGGCTGCTTGTACAAAGATGAATAGGTGCATAGTATTATGGGTTTGTTAGTGTGATAAGCCAGTTGTCCATGTCGGTGTGATCAGGACTGATCATGCCCACACGGAATCCTTTGGCGGTAAGTTCTGTTGCAAAATGGCGTTGACTGTCGACAGTCTTGTAGTTGTTGCCCGCACCGGCCACGCCAATGCCGATGATGGAGTGCCCATAGGCTTCGCTCACCCACACCGACGATGGTATACCGAGCTTGGTGAGAATCGTATGACACAATACACTGCGCGTGTCGCAGTCGCCCTTGAGGTTGTGGACAAACTCATACGGGCTCTGTAATCCGGCTACGACGCCTGCTAAGCAAGGTCTTCCTTCAGCGTGGTATTCATTCATAAAATCATTGCCTTGCGACATGGCTTCTTCGCACGTGCCGTCATGCAATAGATAGTATGGAATTTCTTGGATGAAGGTCACCACAGCCTCTGCAGTCTCTGTGGGGTTCAACCGCAAACTGTCACGCTGCGTTTGGAAGTAGTCCACGATGCTGTCGAGCTTCGCCTGATCATTGCGCGCGAGCGATTGATAAATGCTCGTCCAATAAGTGCGCACATCGCCGCGGGCTTCCACGCCGGCTAGCGCATTGTGCATGCGGTTCGATTGTTCGTATTGACTAAGCGTTGTGCTGTACTCTCCAAGATAACTGCGCTGTGAGAAGTCGTCCCAGTGCACTTCATGGTGGAAGAGACTATCGATCTTCTTATTGCCGTCTTTGTCGGTCACCTCAATGGGAACAGGCGGTTCAATGGTGGCGCGGCCTTCCGTCTTGCGAGACTGAAACAGGCGCTGCCAGTCTAGATGAAGATACTGCGCCCAATATCCAACCATGCACACCACAAAGAAGATTCCGATGAGCACACGCCAGATAGGCCGTGTTTGAATGCGCGAAACGAACAAGCACAAGGTAGCAAACAAGACACCATAGAAGATAGGCCTTGGCGCTGCTAGAAAGGAGTGCACGCAGGTTGCAATCGCAACTAGCATAAGCACCATGGTAAAGCATCCTACTTTCTCTTTTTGTCCGGTAGCATTGACACCATTGGGTGTTTTTGTACCCACGGCATTGGCGATAAGGCCTACGATGAGAATAATGCCGATTACAGGCATCCATTTCATGATGACTAACGCAAAAATGAATGCCGCAATATTTCCCCCGCATCCCGACGCTGTTCCAGGCGAAGCAGGTGCTGCTGTCGTTAGCGGTGGAGTAATTAACGGGTCAGAGAAAGCAGACGTCTGCGGCGTATAGTTTACCGTCGGCGGTTGAAACGTCGTGCCCGTAACCTGCGTCGGAGGCGCTCCGTTGGTCAAGGTGGGTTGCGGCGCCACCACCGTCGAATCAGGAATGGAGAAGCGAATGGTTCCGTTGATCTCTAGTGCGTCCATTGCCACAGGTTTGCCATTGGGATCTTTAATGGTAATCTCCGCATCACCGTTTCCAATGGTGTGCTGCCACATCACCACGTCGTAGATGGTTCCGGCAAAGGCTCTCCTTTCAGGGCCCACTAGTATAACATTCGTTCCTTGCTTACCTGGCAGTCGAAACATGGATTTCTTCGGCAGTTGAGGCGCGTAATAAAAATCGAGCACTCGTTCTTCATCCACATTACGCGAGGCAAGACGCACAACAGGTGTTACCTCCATCCACAGCCAGTCAAGTTCTTTGAAGGTATGGTTACCCACAGTGCTGCTCACCTTGCCGCCGCGATACACTCCACGGTAGGTGCCTTCAAAATGGAGATATGTGCCGGCGGATTTCACTGCTTGAGCGTGGTCTTGTTTTCTTGAATAACGGTTTGCACGAGCTGCACTTCAACACGGCGGTTCATGAGCCGGCCTTCTTCGGTGCGGTTGTCGCCTTTCGGTTCTTTGTCGCCCTTGCCAATTGCGGTAAGTCGATTGGCTTCAACGCCCATCGATATAATCACGTTGCGAACGGTCTCTGCGCGGCGTTGTGAAAGCTTCAGGTTCGACTGCGCCTCTCCCACGTTATCGGTATGCCCGATAACAATCGCATCAAGCTCGGGCGTATCGATGAGGTGCTGCGCGAGTTGTTGGATGTCGCTCAGTGAGGTCGGTATAAGATTCGCGCTGTTCGTGTAGAATTGCACATTGGGTAGCACCACGGGCTTGAACACGGTTTGCTTCGTGGAATCCACCATTTGAATGGTGTCGGTCTTGAAAAGCGTGAGGGTGTCGACGCGCTCTTCTACTCGGTCTACATACACGGTGTCATGTATAATAGTCGCTCCATCTTGCGGTCGTCCGCTTTCCTGGCATTGGCGCAGCATTCCGAGCAGAACAAACAGCACGGGAATGATGGCCAAGAATCCACATCCGCGTCGACCGCAGCCGCCTGGCATGCCACCGCCTAAAGCACGGAAGGGCGAGCACCCCCCGCGCGAGATCAACGATGGAGTAGTAGCTGCCGGAATGATTGGATTTTGACCGACAGTATCTACCAACCCATTTTCTACCATTCGTGCATTCGTGGCTTCAGGCAGCACGGTCGAATCAATCGAAGGAGAACTGACACGTTCGTTACTTAATGTTATCGCCTTCGGTTCATCGGGTATTTCTTCCACCACAGCCACAACGCCCTGCGCCTTTAATCGTCCGTGACGACGGCCATTTTTTTCGGCCATGAACGACCACACCCGATGCTGCTTCACATCGTTCTCCGTCCATTGCAGGGTTACTTCTTTCAAGCCTACACGTTTGGCATTTCCGCTATCAAACAGGAGTTCTATACCCTCAGTAATCTTTCGCTGCAAAAAGGGCTGTTGTGGATTCAAGGTCGAGGTATCATAGGCATGTGCATCAATTTCCTGTGCATTTTCCAGTACAAAGCGCGGTTGCAGTTCTACATCCGAGGTGTTCATGTGCACGTATATAGGAGTAGCCTTGCCTGTTTCAAACTGAGCATGAAAGGTTCCACTATAATATTTAACGATGTGCGCCATGCTTACAAGGTCTTCAAGCGTTCCACGAAGACAACTTCGGTTTCTAGGGTATATGGTGTTTGTTCTGCTATGCTTCGCGTGTTGAAAGGAGGGTCGAGCCACGCCTGGTTGGGCATCACGCTTTCCGTCAATCCGTAGCGCCTTTGTTGAATGCTACGCGATTGCTCGAGCGTCATCGCATAATCGGTTTCAATTTGATGCACAAGTCTATCGCGATTCAAGGTTGCATAGTGAAACTGTTTACCTGAGCGCAAGTGCCAGAGCATGAAAAAGGGAATCAGGAAGCAAGCCCCCGAAAGCCAAATCGAGAACAGCCCCACAGGCTGTTGTGCCAATTCCCGATAAACATGAATAGGGAAGTGGTCGGCCTCCAAGTTTGACAAGAGTATGCGATGCTGTTCGCGGTCCATATCGGGATGATTCGCTTTGAATTCGCTCAACACCTCTGCGCGACGGACATTGCTGATGTTTTCAGCTTGATAATAGCCAAGGAGTGCAGCAATCGGTAAGGCCACCACTAGCGACATCAAAGCGATGATAAACATGCGAAAGAGAATGGAAAGCAACTGGCCCCAATTCTGGTTGAGAATCTTAGTGTGACCGAGCGAAGCCGAGGTCGGTTGATTCGACGGCACCGGTGCCCCAGCGGAATCGAGGGCCGCTGTCTGAGCGGTGTTTATAGGTGCTGCCTGAACGGAGTTGAAGACCGGGTGAATAGGCAACGACACCATCGTGATGAGTGCAATGCGCGTAACTACCGATACAATGTAGCCGACCATTAGGCCGCCCAAAATTCCGATAATATAAGAGTCGGACAGTTGTTGCATGAAACGCATGCCGGCAGCGGCGCTGAGCAAGCACGACAACAAATAGAGTCGTGCAGCCCACGTATACTGAGCGCGTTCCGGTGCACAGAGTTGGTTCCAGATGTCTTTATTCAGTCCGAATACAACGAGCATTACGCCTTGGTGTTGGGATCGTTTTCGGTGTAGTGTGCTTGCGGATTCTGGTTCACCTGATTCATCTTGATTTGCTCCCACGAACCGATGATGTGTTGGTTGATGCGACCCAAGGCTTCGAGCTTCGCTTCTTTGTCTTTCTTCGCTTTTTCAACCTCGAGGAAACGGTACTTCTCCATGTGGATGATGCCGTTGGTGCCTTGGTAGATGTGGTCTTCCTTGAGTACACCATTTTCTACGTTCATCAGGTAGTTCTGATTTTCCACCATGTAGTCGTATGGTCCTTTGGTGAGCATCATCTTGAAGAAGATGGGGCCCATTTCGATGCAAAGAATGACGAGGAAGATGATCCATGGAATGATACCACCGACTTCGTGACTAATCTGAATGCGCTTGAGCAAGCCGCTGTATGTATGAGCGCTTTCTTCGTTTTTCTTGTATTCTGCTCTTAACTCATCATCCAGTGCACGGATGTCATTGGATGTCTTTTCGAGTTCTGATTTCCAAGCGTTCACATCTGTGGCCTTCGTTGCGGCGAACTTATCCTTCTCCGCCATTTTATCATCTATATTTTTTTGAAGCGCTTTTGCAACGGGACCTTCGCCGTAGGCGCGCTTGTCTTGCATTTCGAGTCGCTTGTTTTCAACCAGCTCGTCAATCTTATCGTCATACACTTTCAACTCGGTTTCGTATGATGCGAGTTTTCCTTCGAGCTCTGCTTTGTCTTTTTCGAGGATGGCTTTGCGCTGCGCGAAGAGCGAGTCCGACTGCATGTTTCTCTCTTGCGTATAGGTCTTTTGGAACTTATCCAGCTCATTATCGATTTCCGATTTGAGTATACGAATTTCGAGTGGCGCAGAAATAGCAAAGCCCAGAATGAGTGCGATGATGATGCGCGGAAACGCTTGCATCACTTCGCGCCAAGTGACGGTGTCGGTGCCATCGCCTTTACCCGTGCTCGACACAATGAAGCGGTCAAGGTTAAAAATGATAAGTCCCCAGGCAATTCCGAAGAGCGCTGTTCCAATAAGAAAACCAATGCCGGCTGCTTCTTGTTGATCCATCGCGTAGGCCTTTGGTCCGAATGCCGTGAAGAAGGCAAATCCTCCGGACACCATTGCTAATGCACCGGTGCACAGAACGATGCCACCAATACCCGCATACTTTACGCGGTCCTGCATGGGAGATTTCATTAAAAAGTGAGCGTCGGCACCGGCGCACCACCAGAGGAAGCGGGTGATTTTGGATGGCGAAGAGTAGGGTATTGCGGTCATATCTTTTAAGGATTGTAGGAGAGTAGGATTATAGGATTACAGGGTGTCGTGGAAAGACTTGAGATTGGGTTCGTCGTTAAGAGGGTTGAGTGATAAGTTCAAGTTTACGAAATGCACGCTTGTATTCGGTTGTATGTGAATGGCAATGTGTGGCGAGCGATCCTTTCGCAGCAAGTTGTTTTGGATTTCGTCTGCCACTTGCGCAACAACGCTCGGCATGGGGGTATTCACCTTGACATGAGGCATTTGTTTCTCGGAAAGTTTGCGCACGGTAAGATCCATCCGCTTTGATGTTGGCCACCCGAGCCACCACCGAAACTGCCACGCTTTTATTGTTGTGCACGCTTCATTACCCACGGCGCCAAAGGCTTGTCCGCGGCGAACTACGAACCAATTCCGCATGAGTGAAATCGTCCGTGGCTGTTCGCGCGGATTGCGATACCTAACCAGCGCCCATCGCATATCGGTGTCGAGCACAAGCACCTCAAAGGGTTGGCTGTGCCACACGGCGATGGGTGTGTTGTGGTGATGCATAAGGCGAAGATAAGTGCGAGCGGGAATTGTGAAGCACTCAACTTTTTAGCTTCAACAAAATATGTTCTTCCCAAAACAGTTTGTTCAGCGCATATTCAGGGGCAGGCTGTCGTTTCCGGGCAAACGGACGCGCGGGACTGCCCGGAAATCCGGTTATGATAGAATGTCCTTGGTTGGTTCGACGAGCAACGATAGAGAATTCGGGAGTTAACGCCAGTTCATCCAGCTTTGCGACCTCAATCACAAGCCCATCGCGCACCTCTGTGGTTATATTTTCTGAACCAACCGAATCCCTTTTCGCAATACCAACGGTGCCTGCCATTCTGCCATCCGTGAGCGTGTAAGTAAAAACAGTGGTGACGGGTGTTTGCTCGAAGACATTGTCCGGAGCTACATTATTCAGAAACACGATTAAATCTTCCGGTGTTTGAAAAGTCTCTTGGAGAAAATAACTACCTGCGCGCATGCCATTGCCGAAATGTTGAGCGAGGTGCTGACGGCCTATTGGAGTGAGGTAGAAAAAATGCGCCATAGCAAACAATGATACTATAAAATTGAGATCTGTTCAATAGCGATATGAGTTCATATGTCTACATTTGAGATGATCAGTGAGAAATTGGAATTCAGTCTTGTCTAATCGCCGATTTTCACGAAATTCAGCCAACACGTTCGCTAAATTTTAATGAATTTAGCGATTAGGAATGTTAAGCTGCGTTTCATTTCCCATCGAATTCCCCAGAAAGTATGTGTTTTTGGGGATTATGCTCCCCGAATCTGCGGTGATTTTGGGGATTAGGGTTTCATAGAATGATATCGATGTGGTCCCCGGTCCCTCACCCCTAATCCCTCCCAATCACAATCCCTTCCGACGTCACCCGGTTACTCACATTCCCGGCGCGGTCGTGCAGCTCGAAGGTGAGACGTGTGGTTTCGGTGGAGTCGCTGCCCATAATGAATAAGGGGCGCAAAACGACCTTCAACGTTCCGCGGATATGCAGCTCCTGTTGGTCGGGCGTGAGCGGATCGATATGGTAGCCATCCTGTGCTGAAAAACGTTCATCCGATACATAGAGGCTGTGTTCATCGAGGTCGATGGTGCCGATATCGCCTTGATGGTCCTCGTAACGAATAACAACTTCGATGGCATTATTATATTCCTCTACATTATAGCCGGAAATGCTTTCAATCGAAATAACGGGAGCTACGGGTACTTCCTCCTTCTTGCAACCTATGATGAGCGCAAGTGGGAGAATGAATAATCTAGCGTTAATGGATGATTTCATTGCGGAATTTGAAAACTGTAAATGGCATACCAGAACGGCGTGGAGTTCGGTGCAGGTATATAATTATCTGCTCCCTGCACTCCGTCATTCAATCGAAGTCGCATGTAAACAGTGCTCCCGGAATAGGCAGAGAAATCAATCGTAGACTTCTTTGTGAAAAATGAAATACTGCCCCCGAAATCGGGAAGTTGGAGAGCAGGCGTGGGGTAAAAGGTACCCGAAGCAATCGGTTGGAAACTCGTGGCGGAATAGGAAAGCTCCCAACCTAAATACTGATAATTGAACAATCCGGCATTATCATCATAAGGATAAATGTATACGTCTGCTAAACCGGTGAAAATGACGTACGGACCAACGCCGGAGAAACCGGGTGTACCACGCTGAAATTGAACGGTCGTATTTCCGGTAGGAAAAACAGCTAATCCATAATTCATCGGGAGTAGATTCGTATTCAGAGCCGGAGCGGGGTTGCCCGAAACATCCGGCGCGCCCGCCATTATCCAATCGTTTATGGCCGCGATGTAAGTCGCTTTTTTCGATGGCCAATCAGAATCATTTTCAACACTTAATGGCATCACGCCACTGGAATTGGGAAGAAACCTCACCAAGCGCTCATGCAGGAGTGAACCGGCGGTATCACCGGGAACCACGCGATACGCAAAGCTGTTCGTCTCGTCGTTGGCGATCACAGGATGATGCACCAACGTGTTGTAAGCGCTGTTCATGGAACGAAAATCCGGCTCGAAACTGCCGTCATGACAACCACTGTTCGCGCACGTGGGTTTGAAAATGTGTGTGTAGAGATAAGGGAAGGTGCCCGGCGGAAAGTTGGTGGTATCCTGCACGGTGGGCACGTCAACAATCGCATCATAGGGATTGACACTTTCCTGTTTACAGCCATAGAGTGCGAACAGGAAGACTCCGAGTATAAGATTGCGCGTGTTCATTAGATTAAATCAAAAAAGGATTGTGCCCCTGAATCAACATAGCCGGCTTGCTGCACAGCTTCCTTCACACCCAGCAAATCGGCCACGGTCATCATCGCATCGCTGACCTGACCAATGGCCGCACCTTCGCTTCCCAGCACCAGGTTGGACGGTGTGGTTGGACCTGCCATCAACGCAAAAATGCGCTTTGAATTTTCATCACTATGGTCGAAAGAAACAAAACCGTTGCTGTCGACAATGGCGTTGGGTTCTGCATTACGTCCACATTCCGGAATACAAATAAGCGTTGTATTGCCCGCCATCTCAGGTATCTGCTGAATAGAATTCCACAAATGGCCAACGGCATGGTCGGCACGGTGCATCGCCTTGATGTAGGTGGTGAAGTCATTGTGACACACATCCACACCATTGAGATTCACACACAAAAACGAAGGCTTAAACCATTTCAATACCTCCACGGCGTAGCCCATAGTAAAGGTATCAGCACCATCGGAAACAGGGGGTAAATCAATTGTTCCGGTATTCGTGCGCAGGTTCATCTCTTTCATGAAGAGCTTGATATTTTCCTTCTCATCAGTCGTATTTCCAAGGGCATCCAATTGCTGATCCGTCATAGCGAAGTTCGAGTCGAGGAAGGATTTTAACTGCAACATGGGCGCCCATTCGCTTTCGGGATGATAGCTTTTCATGTCGCCGATGTAGGTCTGACTATTCGGATGAAACGTAATAGTTGGAGCGAAGAAATTGGCCCCGTAACGTACGCCATAGTCGGGATGTGAACTGTAGTTGAGCAATGGAATCGATGCGCCCACACTATTTCCAACAAACCAAACATCACTCGCTGCATAGCCTCCATGCCGGCGCAAGTATTCGAAGATGGTTGGAGCCACGGGCCGTATGCGTAATCCCTGACCAATGGGATATGCACCCTGCAAAATCGAATTGAGTGCGCCGTAATGACCGTTGTCAAAGGCATGAACCTCATTGAAAAGCGTACCTTGCGATTGAAGGCTATTGCTGAGCAGAGGTGGGATGGGCAACGTTCCATTACCCGATCCATAGAGAATCTGCGACGAGGGCGGTGCACCTGTGAGCATGTTATACATGATGTTACCCTCAGCTGTTTGTCCTGTCTGTGCATCAG
>JBKCDO010000112.1:0-9871 GCA_046304755.1 Flavobacteriales bacterium | reverse complement strand
ATACAACACCTTACACCCACTACAACCTCCCTTCGCCCTTCGCCCCTCGCCCTTCGCCCTTAATTTCTCTTGCACAATCAAATTTCCGTCGTACTTTCGCGCTCCTAAAATTTTTAATTAAAGAATTCAAAATCAATGAACCGTTACGAGACTGTTTTCATTTTGACTCCCGTGCTGTCTGAAGAGCAGGCAGCGGAAACAGTAGATAAGTTCAAGAAGTTTTTGAAGGGCAAGGGCGCCTCTATCAAGCACGAAGAAAATTGGGGCTTGAGAAAGTTGGCTTACCCTATCCAGAAGAAAACGACTGGCTTCTACTATTTGATGGAGTTCGAAGCACCCGGTGAAGCTATCACCCCATTCGAAACCGAATTCCGCCGCGATGAGCGCGTATTGCGCTTCCTCACGACTGCCATGGACAAGTTCCACGTTCAGTACGCCGAGAGCCGTCGCAACAAGGCCAAAGAAAAGAAAGAAACTAAGGCCGAAGCTTAATCTTCATTAACCCTCAAAAACAGAAAAAAATGAGCGACGAAATTCGTTATCTGAATCCGATCGATATCGAGACCAAGCAGGAAAAATACTGCCGCTTCAAGAAGCACGGTATTAAGTATATCGATTACAAAGACGCAGACTTCTTGTTGAAGCTGTGCAATGAACAAGGTAAGCTTCTGCCACGCCGCCTTACCGGTACTTCTTTGAAGTATCAGCGTAAAGTAGCACAGGCTGTAAAGAAGGCCCGTCACCTGGCCCTCATGCCTTACGTAGCAGACATGTTGAAATAATCACACGGAGGGAATAATCATGGAAGTAATTCTGAAATCAAACATCGAAAAACTAGGCGCCAAGGACGAAGTAGTCGTTGTGAAGCCCGGTTATGCTCGCAATTACCTCATCCCACGTGGAGACGCCATTGCAGCCACAGAGAGCGCTAAAAAAATGCTGTCTGAAAACTTGAAGCAACGTGCACACAAAGAGACCAAGATTTTGGCTGAAGCTCAGGCTACCGCTGAAAAACTCGGCGCTCTTGAAGTGAAAATCGGCACTAAGGCCTCTGAAACCGGAAAGATTTTCGGTTCAGTAAACACCATTCAATTGTCGGAAGCCCTGGCGAAGGCTGGCTTCAACATCGACCGCAAGAGCATCAGCTTGTCTGACGACAACATCAAAATGCTCGGCGCTTACGAAGCCAAAGTGAAACTCCACAAAGAAGTTTCCGCTGTGGTGAAGTTTGAAGTGGTTGCCGAATAAGACGAAACACCATAACGATCTATGAAAAAGGCTGTCCGATTGGGCGGCCTTTTTTTTACCCTAGTACGGAGATTAATCAAGATATTCTCCGCACATTTTGCGGAGAATAAATTGAATATGCGGAGAATAAGCCTCATTTATCTAACTCCTTCCCCAAACAGTACCAAGCGGCCATCTTCCCACATAACCGCCGACTCGCTCACATCGAGCAACACAGCCGATGGACCAAGTTGCTTTTTCAACCACTCCCGTTTTTTGCGCGCATACGTGTTGCCCAAAATCACGGTAGCGCCCCGGAGTTGACGCATGTGTTCATCACGCAGGTAAAGACGATTCGCCGAGTGGGTAAACCAGTAAACACGCGATGGCAAACTATCCTCGAAGCAATGCCCTGCACTATCAACCTGAACGAGGCCTAAACCATCCATGCACAATCTCCCTTGCGCGAAAGCGAAATCCTCACTTTGCACCACATCGCCGGGTCCAAAAAACACCGTGGCTTGCGGATGATTCGATTGGATAAAGGGAAGTACAATTCGATTGAATGAAGTCGCAGCATCTTCGTTATTGTCTTCTCTGTAGGTATAAGCCGAACCATCGCCAACGTAGCACATCCAATCGTTTTTGTATGCCGAAAAGAAACAGAGCGTCGAAGCTTGTGAACGCCTGTACTCCATTACCGTTGCATGCACCACCCACACCATGCTCACTACCAACACTCCCATCCAAGCCCTGCGCATACCAAAGAGAATGGCTGAACTCGCTAAGATGATTAGCCATAAACAGCAAACAAATTCAAAAGTTGCCCAGTAGATTCCATCCATCAACGCATAAGGCCACGATGCTGACCACGTCATCATGTCATTCATGATGCGCGTGAGCAGTCCCAATAACCCTCCAACAAAACTTGCTGCCTGAGCCCACCACAACAGGGCAAAAAAGGCGAGCGCCATATACAAGACAATCGTCGATAGCGGCACCACCACCAGGTTCGTCACAATAAACCATGTCGGAAATTGATGAAACATATACAGCGTCACCGGCATGGTGGCCAGCTGTGCAGCCACCGAAATCGTCACCAACTCCCACGCTTTTTTCATAATGAAATTTTCGGGTGCCCACCATTTGTAAAGTCGTGGTTGAATGATGACAATACCCAGCACGGCCAGATAGGACAGCAAAAAACCCATCGAATACAGGACCATCGGATCCACCAACAACAGGATAATGATGGATGCACTCATCGTGTTAAAGATGTTACCCGTGCGGCCATAAGTTTCACCTACAATAAAACAACTGAACATAAGTGCCGCGCGTAGCACGCTCGGTGAAAAACCGGTCAATGCGGCATACAACCATAGCAGCACAACAGGAATCGACCATCGCAACCACTTGGCCCGACGCTTACCAAATATGGCAGAGAATATAGGTTTTAGCAGGATGTAGATCAAGGCAACGTGTAAACCGGAAACAGCCAAAACATGCACCGCACCTGCTGTGGCATACGCTTGCATCAGTTCTTTGTCAAGTTCCGTCGTTTTACCCAATACGAGCGCGGCAAGCACCTGTCGTTCGCGCTCCTCCATTGGCGCATCATCCAGCGCACGAATCAACCGCTCACGAAATCGCACCATACCCCCATGAAACGAGGACAAGTGAACACTGCTATCCTCCATCCACCGGTGTTCGCGGGCACGCATGCTCACCTTGATATACTGGCGGGTGCTATACAGCGCATAGTCAAACTCTCCGGGATTGCGCGGAGGTGTTATTGGTTCAATCGCTCCCTTTACCCAAACCATATCGTCAGCATGGAGTGACCGTTGATGCGCGCTGTCTGATAGCAACACCGATACTTTCCCTCTTACGGATCGCAAGCAAGAGTTTTCTTGAACGGCGATAGCCTCGGTCGTCACTCGCCAACCCGAAGCGGTTCTCTTAGGTTCATCCTCCAATCGCAAGGCAATTACACGCTCCTTTCCTCGCTCATGCATGATGTGCGACTCATCATATTCAGGCTTTCTCACCTCAACCAAAAGTGAACCTGCTGCTGCGCTGAGAACGGCATAAAAAATACCTTCCAGGAATAAATAATGTGAGCGCGACCAATGCCGATTGATGCCACGCTGAACCAAAAACCACGCACACAACAGAAAAACAACACCGGTAATTATTTCTCCCCAGTAGGGCACATCAGCCGCTACAACTCCGATAATCAGGGGCACGACGATTCGTAACAGGGGCGATCGCTTCCAAATTTCCAACACGTACTTCATTCCAACAAGTTCGCCGTGCAGCGTGTATCGTGCAACAACTTGTTATGCCAAATGAATAGAGAATAAACGCCTTACGGATTAAACTCACTCGAAGGCAAATCGGTGAACTTGCGTCGCTTCAGCAGGAAGAAATCCTTCAACACGCTTCGATTGTAAACACCGGTGAGATTCTGAACAACAATGGATAGCTCTTCTTTACGACGCTTGCGCTGCAACGTCTTCATGTTGCCGTAAAAACTCATGTGCGCTTTGAACACTGCGGAGAAATGACTCCACTTTCCTTCGGTAATGAATCGCGCAGCTGCCACGCCATCGAGCAACATGCGACGAATGAGCTTTATGCGCAAATTACTGGTGTGGTAATTTTTCACCAGCATATACAGGTTGTTGCGGAAATTGAGATACGTCTTGAATGGACTTTGTCGATCCAACGTGCCTCCGCCATAATGGTACACTGCAGAACTTCTGCAAGCACCAACTTTATATCCGCGGTTTTTCAAGCGCCAACACAAATCAATCTCTTCCATGTGCGCGAAGAAGTCTTCGTCTAACCCTCCTACTTCAATCCACGCATCGCGCCGGATGAACATGGCTGCTCCTGAGGCCCAGAAGATTTCTTCATTGCGGGTGTACTGTCCTTCATCCTTTTCGAATTCGAAAAACATGCGACCTGCACAAAAAGCATAGCCATCCTTATCAATGAAACCACCGGCAGCACCGGCGTATTCAAACCATTCCTTGCGGTGAAAGTCGAGAATTTTTGGTTGACATGCCACCATACGCGGAACACTCTCCATGTAACTCAACACGGGGGCGATCCAGTTGGGCGTGACTTCTACATCCGAGTTGAGCAGCACATAGTACTCATTGGGCACTTGCCTCAAGCCATGATTGTAGCCTCCGGCGAAACCGTAGTTTTTATCTAACACGACCACTTTCACAGAGGGGAATTCCTTCTTCAACAATTCAAGAGAATTATCCGAGGAAGCATTATCAATGACCACCACGTCGGCTAGCGATTCACTGTGCGTCACCACACCCGGTAGAAATTGCCGAAGAAATTTCTCACCGTTCCAGTTCAATATGACTACTGCGACGCGTTTCATATTACTAATGAGGGCTGAACCAGAGGTTTTCTATTTCATCGCGACTATTCGGGTCGGTGCGTTGATTGGCATTGTTGCTCGATGCATCACTCATATTGAGTGCTGCAGGCCGAGAGCGTACCATATCCTTCCAGTTAAAGTTTTTAGGTTCGGCGGGAACATCACTATGCAACAACTCTAAATCGCCCATGAGCGTCGTATCGTAAAACAAGAATCGGCGGTTGTGCAAGTTGTTGTCTGTTTCGTAGTAATGCCAGATTTCAAATGGCCAGTAATCGACTTCGTTGTGACGCACAATTCGGGTATTGGGTTTTCCGTATTGCAGGTACACTCGTCCTCGATCGGTTTGCCAACCCCGCTTGATACGCGTTTCGAAGTTATCCTTCACAATGCGAATATTCTTTTCATAGTCCCGGAATGCCGCCTCAGGATTCTCCGGATTGCGCTTCCACCAGAAGGTATATAGGAAGCCTTGCATCGTTGTTAGATCCGCCTTGGGGATTTGACGATCGATGATATCGCGATCAACGTCTTTGGCAATCGGCAGGTGATAGAGAATAATCTCACGCAACGAATCGGCATCCGTAAGCCGCGATGCAAATGAGAGCGATACTTGCTCAGGAGAAACCGTTTGTGCTTCCGGCTCGATCAGCTCCTCGATTTTATTGCGTGAAAATTCACGCTCACGAACGGCTACGACCACATTCTCCCGATTGCGCACTTCGATGCGCAGCAGATACTGCCCTGCCGGCACATCGGTGATGTCAAGTGTTTGTAGCATAGGCACCACGCGCGCAGCCTTTTCCTTTTTCATGCGCTTGCAGAATTCGACGCTATTGTCTTTGAGATTCACGATGCAGATGCTGCTCACAAAGGCATTTCCATCGCCGAACACGCTATCGGTGCGGTAAATCTCAGCATAAAAAATCAAGCTATTAAGCGATGTGCCATAGTAATTGCTCACGTAGGGAATAAGGTCGTAACCCGATTTGGAAAACGCATTGTCTTCCGATGAAGGACGATACGCACTGACTAATTCAACATCCGACAAAAAGATACCCGCTGTTGGCACAGCGATTTCAATTTCCTGCGAGAGTTTCTCTACTTTACCATCAGCGGCATTAAGATCACGCACTTCGAGCTCCAGACTGTATTTACCGGAAGGAACAGTGAATCGTTCAATGGATAAAAAATCAGCTCGGTCCCACCCCATGATCTGTGGGCCATCAACCAATACTTTGCGAGCATCGATAATCTTACCGCCCGCAGAAAGCACGAGCATGAGTTCGGCGTTGGCTTGAACATACCCGGAATCGAGCGAACGATGTTGGAATGTCGAAGCATCAAAAGACGTCACGAACTCTGCATAAGCACCCACTCCGGGCGCATGAAACACCCGGTAATCAAAGGTGACACGCATCGACCAAAGTGGTGCGGACATCAATAAGCAAGTCACCAGCAGCGCGAGTTTTTTCACAATCATGAACATGTGGTAAAGTTAATTCGCAATTGGGTTTAGCCAATGACAAAGTGCCAAATGAAGCAAAAGGCTCGTTGCTTACTTTCGTGGCATACCATATTGCCTATGTCACGTTTTCCTTTTCAATTGACCACTGCTGCAGACTACGATGCGGCCTATCGTTTTAGCCTGGAATCACCCGAAGCCTTTTGGGAAGATGTGGCTTCACACTATCAATGGCGCAAGCCCTGGCACACCGCGTTGGAATGGAATTTCCGTGACCCTGATGTGAAGTGGTTTTTGGGCGGTGAACTGAATATCACCGAAAACTGCATTGATCGTCATCTGCGGGATAAGGCTGATCAAACCGCCATCATTTGGGAGCCTAACGAAGCGCACGAAAAAGCCAAGCACATTTCCTACCGAGAGCTCCACGACGAAGTGTGCCGCATGTCCAATGTGATGGCGAAACTTGGTGTAAACAAAGGCGATCGCGTTTGCATTTATATGCCCATGATTCCTGAGCTAGCCTATGCCGTTTTGGCTTGCGCACGTATGGGAGCGATTCACTCGGTGGTCTTCGCCGGGTTCAGCGCCAATTCCGTTGCCGACCGTATCAACGACAGCGCGTGCAAATGGGTCATCACCACCGATGCCATGAGCCGCGGTGCCAAGCAAATAGCCGTGAAGGCCATCGTTGATGAAGCGCTGAATCAATGCACCTCGGTGAAGCACGTCCTGGTGGTGAATCGCATGCAATGGGATGTGCCGATGATCGAAGGCCGTGACGTTGACTATGCCCAAGAGCGCGCACATGCAGCCACTCACTTCGAACCTGTGACCATGCAGAGTGAGGATCCGTTGTTCATCCTCTACACGAGCGGCAGCACCGGTAAACCGAAAGGTGTATTGCATACTTGCGGCGGATACATGGTGTATGCCGGCTACACCTTTAGCAATGTGTTTCAATACAAGCCCGGAGAGATCCACTGGTGCACAGCTGATATCGGCTGGGTAACAGGACATAGCTACATTCTATATGGCCCACTCTTGAATGGCGCTATAACGCTGATGTTTGAAGGCATTCCCACCTATCCCGACGCGGGTAGATTCTGGCAGGTAGTAGACAAACACCGCGTCAACATATTCTATACTGCACCAACGGCTATTCGTTCGTTGATGTCGGCGGGAGTGGAACATGTACTACCCTACTCCTTACAATCGCTTCGGGTGCTTGGTTCTGTGGGCGAACCGATTAACGAAGAAGCGTGGCATTGGTACGACACGCACATTGGAAAAAACCGCTGTGCGATTGTCGATACCTTTTGGCAAACGGAAACAGGAGGTATTATGCTCACTTCGTGCGCCGGCGTGACTAGTTCCAAACCTGCACTGGCCGGACTTCCCATGCCGGGTGTTCAAACAATACTCGTCGATTCAAACGGGATTGAAATCGAAGGCAACGGCGTGGAAGGTCACTTGTGTTTCAAATTCCCGTGGCCTTCGATACTGCGCAGCACGTGGGGCGATCATGAACGTTGCAGACAAACCTATTTCTCGACATACCCGAACTTATACTTCACAGGCGACGGTGCACGAAGAGATGAAGACGGCCTCTATCGCATTATCGGGCGTGTGGATGATGTGATCAATGTGAGCGGTCACCGTTTCGGCACAGCGGAAATTGAAAACGCAATCAATCAGAATAAGCATGTTGTTGAAAGCGCTGTGGTTGGTTTTCCGCACGATATCAAGGGACAGGGCATCTATGCATATGTAATCCTTGCAGGTGGTAGCGAAGCCAACCAAGACATGCGCGACCGCATCATCGAAACAGTCGCCCACGAAATCGGCCGCATTGCCAAACCCGACAAAATTCAATTCGTGAGCGGACTACCCAAGACACGCTCCGGTAAAATCATGCGCCGCATTTTAAGAAAAGTGGCAGAGGGTGATGTGAGTTCGCTGGGTGATACAACCACGCTGCTGGATCCGAGTGTGGTGGATGAAATTATTGCAGGGGCAAAGGGGTGAAAGAGTGAAAGGGTGAAAGGGTGAAAGGGTGAAAGGGTGAAGCGGTAATGCCGTTTCTGTTTGTAAACTTTGATTGACTGTTCGTAGTAGAATTTCAGGAATTTATTTTGGTAGCAACTCTGCGGTTAAAAAAATCACCAAAACCGCAAGCTATCAGGTATCGCCTTTTGATAGTTCAATGCCATCGGATCAAACTCATTGCAAGCCATGATGAACCAACAGCATGCGGCCGTTGCCGGCTGCGCATCAATACCTGGCCACAATACACCATTGCCATAGCCTGTGCCCATATTCGTAGCGTAAGGAATGCCGGATACACCGAGCCAAGAGGATTCATAGACACGCGTCTTAGCTACTTCATGCAGAATCGCATTGGCTCGAGTCGCATTGCCCGACTTCAGATAGGCAATGGCCATCTGTGAAGTGCCTTCCAGCCAAACAGCATCTCGATCTTCATCGAAACAATATCCTTCTATCGTTTGCTGTGAAGGAGCATGCAGTTGCACATTCAAAAAACGATCGGCTTCATCCAGCACCCTATCCGGAAAGCCTTCGAACGTGCAAAAGCCCCATGAAAAATTATCGAGCGCATAGTAGTAATCGCTGCCCGGCCATGACACCAACAGTTGGTCCGTTGTATCCCAACGCTCTTGCTCCAGGTAAGTTAAGATGCCTTCATGAAAAGAATCGAAGCCGCGCACTGCATTAAACGCGTCTATAATACCCTCGGTCACTTTGCCAATCACGACACCGGCCGCATCCGTGCCGCCAAATACGCCGCCGTCTGTGTCTTGTTGCTCACGGATCCAATTTTCCAACGCATCGCGCATAGCGGCGTACTGAAGGTCTCCCGTGGCATGCTCGTAGTTGTGAATGGCAATAAGCAGCCACGCATTATCCCCCAGCCATCGATTGCCTTGTGGACCCGAAGCGGTGCGAAATTGAAAATAGCCGCCTGTTCCGGATAGCATTTCTGAATTCAATCGCGCTTGAAAAAAATCCAATATCTCGCGTGCCTCATCATAGCGACCAACGCTCACAAAAGCACACACCGAAAGTGCATTGTCATAGAGGGAAATAAAATTGCTTTGGAAGGAAGTCTCGATTAATCCATTTGAAAGCTGCATACTATCCAGCCACAGCATAACGCTGTCGGATGCGCTCACCAATTCAGCGTCAATTGAAGGCTGCATGGGCGGTAATGGATCATTGATTACCGGAATCTCACACTCCTTTCTGCAGGCAACACACCATATTATTAGGAAGGTGATCGCGATTGGGGATAAAATGCGCATGTCCGCAATTTAACCCAAGAATGCCCTTAGAAATCGCCTTTTAAAACATTGGAATTCCTTAACTTTCGCTCGAAAACAATCGTCAACACGCAATGCCTTCTGCTCAAAACGGTCTTGAAAAACTCGCGGACAAGTTCATTCCGCGTGATTCTGCCGTTGATGAAATTAAAACTGAGCGTCTGTATGCCTTGCTCCTACTAGGCATGGGAGTTTTTGGCGCCTTCTTATTTCTTATTGACTCCATCATCGGCATCTGGCCCGTTGCTGCAATGTGTGCATCGCTTGCTATCGGTTGTCCTCTTTATCTGATACTGTTTCGCAATAAGCTCGGCATCCTATCGAAAATTCTAGTTCACCTGCATGTACTAGCTGTCATCATGGGAATCACCACGATTTATTCTGAGCATGTTTTTGCCTGGGCATTCCTCATACCACTGGCGCTTAGTTCTCTTG
>JBKCDO010000111.1:0-24538 GCA_046304755.1 Flavobacteriales bacterium | reverse complement strand
GTTGTGTCGATGGCTTGCGATTTAAAAAGTTCGGCGATAGTCGATTGTGCCATAGCAAAAATGTTGAGCCGCGATTTTACCACAGGCAGCGCTTATTCACCGAATGAAACCACAGGCAGTTTATGAAATGACAGGTGCTGAAAGAAGGGACATTTCTTCTATCAGACACTCATAGTTGCAGGCGTATTCACCAGATCGCTTTCCACTTTGCCGTCGCGCATGCGCACGATTCTGCGCGCCATGCGTGCGATGTCCTCTTCGTGTGTTACAATCACAATCGTATTTCCCGATGCGTGAATCTGATCAAAAAGTGCCATGATTTCATGACTGGTCTTGGTATCCAGATTTCCGGTGGGTTCATCCGCAAGAATAATGGAGGGGCGATTGACCAGTGCGCGCGCCACTGCTACGCGCTGACGTTGTCCGCCGGAAAGCTCATTGGGCCGATGATGGAGGCGATCGCCAAGACCAACGCTGATGAGGGCTTCTTTGGCGCGCTGCTGTCTTTCTTCTTTGGGAACGCCTGCGTACACTAGTGGCAGAGCGACGTTATCCAGCGCACTATATCGGGGAAGCAAATTGAAGGTTTGAAAAACGAAACCGATTTCCTTGTTTCGGATTTCGGCCAGTTCATTGTCGCTCAATTGCGCAACGTCAGGACCATTGAGGAAATAGCTTCCGGATGTTGGAGTGTCCAAGCAACCAATGATATTCATGATGGTACTCTTTCCGGAGCCTGAAGGCCCCATCAGCGCAACATATTCATTCTTGCCAATCGATAAATCCACGCCATTCAAGGCTTTGATGACTTCATCGCCGATGCGGTAATGTTTGGTGAGGCCCTCAATCCGGATGATTTCCTGCATAGGTTTCAAATGTACATGTAACGACAGGGAAAACACAAGGATGTTTTGTAACGCAACTGAAAAACATTACTTTAGCAGCACATACTTGTCGATGTTTATGGTTAACCTGCGCAACATCATCTTCTCGGTTTTGGGAGTAGTCTGTCTTGATGCACAGGCGCAACTGGTCATCGACAATGCCATAAATGCCAATGCCGCTGTTCAGGATATTCTTCTCGGTGCCGGCGTGACAGCCAACAACATAACGTTTCAAGGGAATAATGCGCAAATAGCCGGTTTCAATTGCAACAGCTGTGGATTGGGAATTGGAAGCGGAGTTGTTATTGGCAGCGGCAATGTAGACGGTGCTGCCGGTCCTAATGATACCGGGGGGGCCAACGATGGCCCACCTAACGGGAGTGATAGCGTAGGCGATCCTGATCTCGAACAACTGAGCGGACAGGAATTACACAACACGGCTGTTTTGGAGTTTGACTTCATTCCAACAGGCGATAGTTTGGCCTTCAATTATGTTTTCTCTTCGGAGGAATACCCGGAATTTGTCAATCAAACCTTCAATGATGCCTTTGCATTTTTCCTGAGCGGCCCGGGTCTTTCAGGTCCATATAGTAACAATGCAGTCAACATTGCGCTTGTGCCCGGAACAACCGTACCCATCAGCATTAATACTGTAAATGGTGGAGAGTATGCGCAGTATTATATCGGCAACGACGCCGGCATTGCCAACATTCAAGCAGACGGCTTTACCACCGTGCTAACGGCATACGCGCAAGTCACTTGTGGTGAGTTGTATCACATCAAGATTGCCATTGGAGATGGGTTTGATGATCTTTACGACTCATGGGTATTTCTGGAGGCCAGCAGTTTTCAGAGCAACGTATTGTCACTGAATTACGCTCCTCCAACCTATTCGGCACCGGCCGATGGCGGCATTTTCGAAGGTTGTCAGCCCGGTAGTCTGGCATTTTCGCGATCAGGAAGCATAGAGGGGGAGCAGACCTACGCCTTGTCGTTTGCCGGTAATGCGATTATTGGAACGGATATCGTTTTCCCTTACACCGAAGTTGTATTTCCACCCGGTGTGGAGGAGGTTATCTTGGAGTTTGAAGCTATTCAGGATTTCGTCAACGAGGGAGTAGAATCACTCGACATTACGTTAGTCAATACCGGTTGCACGACAACCAACGCAACGCTTTCCATTGGCATTTACGATCTGCCGGCATTGGATGTTTCCATTCAGGATGTCACGATCAATTGCGGTATGGCCGCTGTTCTGGAGCCGCAGGTTACCGGTGGACTTGGAGATTATACAATTATGTGGTCGGATGGTTTTGAAGGGCCGGTGCATACGGTGTTTCCATCAGTGGCGACCAATTACACGTTCACTGTGAGCGACACCTGTGGAGTCGAGTCAGTGAGTTCGTCGGTGGATGTCTTGTTTGAAGTAAACCCGCCGCTTGTAGTTGACTTAGGTTTGGATATCACCGCGACCTGCCTGGATATCAATGACATCATCCCCGTCGCCAGCGGCGGTTATGGAACATACAGCTACGCTTGGTATGTGGATGGATCGCTGCAATCAATAGCTCAGCAATTGACCTTCATGGCCGATCAAACAAGTGTGATTGAATTGCAGCTGGAGGACCAATGCGGTATCATGGTTAGCGATGTCTTGAATTACCAGATTCCTGCCGTTCCGGTAGCTTTTGATCTGGGGGCCGATTGGGAGGTACGTTGCATTGATCAGGTTTCTATCAGTCCGACGGTGTCGGGTGGTGTGGGTAATTATGAATACACCTGGCAAATCGATGGCGCGGCAGCGGGAGCAGCTCTTGACTTTAACGGGTTTTTCAATCAATCGGCCGAGTTGACTTTGGTTGTTGAGGATGAATGCGGTAATAGTTCTCTAGATGCAGTAAGCGTGGTAGTTCCGGAGGTTATCATCGATGTGCAGCTGGGCAATGATGTGGAAACGAATTGCATTACCTCAACGACAATTATTCCATCGATTACAGGCGGTAGCGGAAATTTGAGCTACGAGTGGCGTGCAAACGGTTCTTTGGTAGGCAACCAAACGCAAATCGATTACATGACCGGGATCGACACCGGGCTAGAGCTCACCGTTAGTGATGAATGTGGTAATATGGGCACGGATGAAATCAGTATTTTGATTCCGGTGGTCCCCATTTCCTTGACTGTTTCGAATGACACTACCATTTGTCTCTATGACGAAGTAGAAGTTTTTGCTCAGGCCACCGGTGGAGTAGGCGAATTAACGATTCAGTGGGAAGGAATGTCTGATAGTCCCTTAGCGCGATTTACACCGCTTGGCCCGAGCGTGTACAACTGTGTCGTGACAGACTTATGCGGCAATGTGGCCACGGCCTCGGTATCCGTGAATACTGATTTTGTGCAACCGAATTTTACATCGGTGTACTTGGATGATGAGACGGTAGGTCTAACAAACCTGTTGTCCGACTCCATAGCCTGTTTCTGGGAGTTTTCCGACGGTGCGATATCCAATGAATTTAACGTGGATCATCGCTTCAATACGATGGAAGAATGGGTAGCCACCTTGCATGCATACACGGCGCTGGGGTGTTATAATGCGATTAGCCAGACGTTTCAGGCTACCGGAGAAATGTATATCCCAAATGCATTCAGTCCCAATGGCGATGGGTTGAATGATGTATACAAGCCTGTGGGGCGCGATGTAATCTCCTATCACCTTACTATCTATAACCGATTCGGTCAGGTTGTTTTTGAAACTCGCGATATGGAGGAGTATTGGACAGGCGGGTATCTGGGTGGGGATTATTTTGTGATGGATGGCCTTTATAGTTTTACTTTGCGCGCCACCGACGCGCGCTACAATACCATTGAACGCTCGGGAATGATTAGGGTGATGCGCTAATAGGCAACTTTAGCCCGGTAGTCTCTGTCACCGAAAAAGATTCATAAAAATGAAAAAAACACTTTTCTGTCTTTTGGTAGCTTGCTTCTCTTGGCAGGCACATGCCCAATTAACTGTAACAACTGTAACTCCTGCACAAGCTGTTGCTGCTTTGGTAGGTCCGGATTTGGAAGTCAGCAACATCACCTATACCGGTGATGTCATTCAATTGGGTACCTATCAAAATGCCGGGGGTAATTTTCCCATAGCTAATGGGGTTATTCTATGCACGAGTGATGTGCAGAATTTTGTTCCGAACGCTTTGGGAGGTGAGCCACTCAATGGAATTACCGTTGAACCTGACTTGTTGGAGATAGCCAACTCGGTACCACCGCTGATTAACCAAACTTTCTCAGTCGATGACGTGAATGATGTTGCGATTCTGGAATTTGACTTTGTAGCCAGTGGTCCCATCTTGACCTTTAAATATGTTTTTGGTTCGGATGAATACCTGACCTGGGTGAATAGTTCATACAATGACGTTTTCGCGTTTTTCCTATCAGGCCCCGGTATTACAGGTCCATATGCCGCTCCCGCTGCATTTCCGGATGGGGCGCAAAACATTGCGGGCGTGCCGAACAGCAACCCGTTTTTGCCAATCACTATTTCTTCGGTGAATAATGTCCTTAACTCAGAATACTATATCGACAATCCGGGTAATACAATCAATAGCACAGTGAGTTGCACAGGATACACGGATTCTTTGAGGGTGTATGCCGATATGGTATGCGGCGAAACTTACCACATGAAACTAGCCATCGCTGACGGATCCGATGCTTCATTGAAGTCCCTGGTGGTGTTTGAAGAGGGAAGTTTCCAAACTTCAGGTGCCGGAATTTCGGCCTATGCAATTGATGGCCCTTCAGGTTTTGATGAACTCGTTTTGATTGAAGGTTGTCTCGATGGTGAACTGCGCCTGGAGCCACCGGCGTGTGCTGCGGAAGTGCTGAATGTAGAATTGGATTACTCCGGAATAGCCATTAATGGGGTTGACTACGCTGCATTACCTACCACCTATAGTCTGCAAGGCGAGGTTGTCATTATTCCAATTGAAACTGTGGCCGATGGTATCGATAACGAGGGGGATGAAACACTCAATATCGACATGTACTACATCAATCTGGAAGGGCAGTTGGATACATTGACAACAAACATCATCATTCGCGATTATATCGCGCCATCAGTAGATATGAAACCGGTTTATATCTGTAACAACGATACGGTTGTTGCGCCTAGTATCACCGGTGGTTTCCCGCCATTCGGGTACTTATGGTCTGATGGACTGGAAACACCGACGCATGCGTTTGAAGTAGGTGATGCCGGCGAGTACTCTATTACGATGAACGATTGGTGCGGAAATACCTTCAGTGATGACTTTTCGGTTGTGGAACCGGGGCCAATCATTGTAGCGCCGCTGGTGTACAATTGCTATGGTTTACAAACCGAAGATTTGGCGCGGGAAGGAGCACCACCGTATAGTGTTGTGTACAATGAGGATTCACTTGAGTTAATTGATTACTCATTTTTAGCGGAGTACTTCGGGGTGTATGAAGTTACGTTCACTGATCAGTGTAATTCAAGCGGAACGAGTACCATTTTCGTGGATCAATGCGACACTAAGATTCCTAACGTTATGACGCCAAACGGTGATGGTAAAAACGATACCTTCGAGATTTCGGGAATCGAAGGTTTCCGCGGAAGCTCATTAAAAGTTTTTGACCGTTGGGGCAAAGTCGTCTTCGAAGATGACGATTACAAGAATAACTGGGATGCGAAGGACAATGCCGATGGCACATACTTCTACATCTTCACCCGTTCAGATGGTAAGGTGTCCACAGGACACTTCGATCGGATTGGCGGAAAGTAATTCGTCAGAATTGACGATGATGCAACGCTAGCGCAAGTAGGCGGATGTGCTCTTTGCGATCGCGCTCAACCTGGATGCTGTCCAAATGCTGAAGTGCACGAGAGTAATATCGCTCAACCTCGGTTCGTAGATCAGCGTCTACGCCAAGAGTCTTGAATAACTCAAGGGTTATAGCTACTTTCCGATCACCTTCCATTGAACCTTTAGCACATTGTTCCAACACACCGCGCTGCGCTGAGTTGGCTTTCTCCCATGCGCGTATCATCAGAAATGTTTTCTTGTCGGCCAGGATGTCACCGCCGGTCTGTTTGCCGGTCTTGGACGCATCACCGAAGGCATCAAGGTAATCGTCCCACAGTTGAAACGACAATCCAAGATCAATAGCAAAGTTGTAAATCGCATCGCTGTCAGTGGCGGAAGCCCCGGCGATTGTAGCACCAATTTTCATGGCCCCCCCGAGTAACACCGATGTTTTGAGGCGAATCATTTCGATGTATTCCTCAACGGTGACATTCTTTCTGACTTGAAAATCCATATCGAGCTGCTGACCTTCACAAACTTCCAATGCAGTTTGGTTGAAGAGTCGCATCACTTCGCCTAAGCATTCCGGTTTGGTTTTGATGATGAGCTGATAGGCTTGTATAAGCATAGCGTCACCACTGAGAATGGCCACATCACGGTTCCACTTTTCATGCACTGTGGCATGTCCTCTGCGCAGTGGCGCATTGTCCATGATATCGTCGTGCATGAGGGTGAAGTTGTGGAATATCTCCATGGCGATGGCCGGATAAATAGCATCCTCGATGTCATCGCAGAATAAGTCAGCAGCCAACAGCGTGAGCAATGGTCTTACGCGCTTGCCACCCAAACTCAGAATGTAGTTGACCGGTTGAAGAATATTGGCATCACCATTTTTCCGACAAAAGCCTTCGATTTTTTGATCGATCAGCGCTTGGAAATCTTGCGTTGTTTGCATCTTCTTAGCGACCTGCTTTGAGTTGCTCAAGGATATACTTTCCATAACCGCTATTAACAAGCGGCTGGGCCAATTGTTCTAGTTGAGCGTCGTCGATATAGCCCATTCTCCAGGCGATTTCTTCAATACATCCGATTTTCAGTCCCTGACGGTCTTCAATCACCTGCACGTACTGCCCGGCTTGCATGAGGGAATGGAATGTTCCGGTGTCCAGCCAGGCTGTTCCGCGATCCATGCGTTGAACGCTTAAACGGCCTTGACGCAAATATTCGCGGTTGACATCGGTGATTTCATATTCTCCTCGAGCACTGGGTTTAAGATTCTTGGCGATGTCGACAACATCGTTATCGTAGAAATATAGACCGGGAACGGCATAGTTACTCTTGGGCTGCTTGGGTTTTTCTTCAATACTGATGGCTTTGCCATGAGCATCAAACTCAACGACGCCATAACGTTCAGGGTCACTTACGTGATAGGCGTAGACCAGACCTCCTTCGATTTCTGTATTCTCGCGCAGGATTTTGCCAAAGCCTTTTCCGTAGAAAATATTGTCGCCCAGCACGAGCGCGGCTTTGTCATTTCCGATGAATGATTCTCCTAAAACGAAGGCCTGAGCAAGGCCGTTGGGAACTTCCTGCACCTGATAGCTGAAAGAACACCCCAGATTTTTGCCATCACCCAGCAGCTTTTGAAACCCCGGCAAATCATGAGGAGTCGAAATAATCAATATTTCGCGAATGCCGGAAAGTAAAAGCGTGGATATCGGATAGTAAATCATCGGCTTATCATAGACAGGCATGAGTTGCTTGCTGATGGCCAATGTTAGCGGGTAAAGGCGGGTTCCGCTACCGCCTGCCAGGATAATCCCTTTCATAGATTGAGTGCTTGAGATGATTAAAGTTTCACTTCTCCAAAGTTACTCTTTTTCCATTTCGATTTTTCGCACACTCCAATCATTGTAGTGGAGGTCATCCTCTTCGTCCAACGATTGAAAGAAGGGCTCTTTGAAAGACTTTGTAGTAATACGTTTCTGGAAAGAGAGTAATAGAGCAGGCAGAATAATGAGGTTCGTAATCATGGCTACCAACAGTGTGACCGCTGTTAGAACACCCAGTGCCCGTGTTCCTTCAAATTCGCTGGCGGCAAAACAACCAAAACCGAAAAGCAGTACAAGCGAGGTGTAAACCATGCTGGCACCTGTTTCACGTATAGCCAAGAGGGCCGATTCTTTGATTTTCCAGTCGTGATATTTGAGCTCCTGACGGTACTTAGCTAAGTAGTGAATCGTATTGTCCACCGTAATACCCAGCGCAATACTAAACACCAGAATGGTTGAAGGCTTTAACGGAATACCCACAAATCCCATGATTCCGGCTGTAACAATTTGCGGGATGATGTTGGGGATAAACGAAATAAACACCATGCGTGCACTCCAGAACATAAAGGCCATCATGATGGAAATGATGATGACACCAAAGAGCAGAGAACTGAACAAGTCACCCACCAGGTAATTCGTACCTTCAAGGAAAACGATGGACGTACCGGTGAGGGTCACTTTATATTTGGCAGGATCGAAAATGCTGTCGATTTGGGGTTTGATTTCACTCATCAAACGATCCATCTCCTTGGTGCCTATGTCTGCAACTTGCGCTGTGATACGCGTCATACGTTTGGTGCTGTCCAGGAATGTCTTCTGAACGCCTTTATCGGCGCGGTCTTCACTCGAGATGTATTCGCCAATGAATGCTTGCTCCTCCCGATTAATCAGGGTGTAGTAGGCGCTATCACCATCATAAAATGCCTGCTTAACGTACTTGCCTGCATCCACGATACTGAGTGATTTGGAGAATGGATGAATCGTAGTGTCTGCCAGTTTCAATTCGTATCCGGCAAGCAGCATCTGAAGCTCTTCAATCTTTTGTAAGTTTTTTTCCTTGGTGATTTGTCCCTTTTTCTGACAATCAACCAGAATTTCAAAAGGCATGACGCCATTGAAATTCGATTCGAACCATTTCAAGTCGGTGATGACGCGGTCGGTGTCCGGAATGTCATCAACGATGTTCCCGGTGGTATGCATGCGGCTAATGCCATACACACCGAGGGCGGAAACGAGTATTGTCAAACCATAAACCCATGCTCGTTTGAAAATAACTGCGCGAACGAGTGAGTCGAGAACACGCTCCAGCCAGGGTGAGTTCAGGTGACCCAGGTGGCGTTCGGTTGGGGGAGGCAGATAGCTGTATACAATGGGAAAAACCAACAGCGAAAGGAAGAATGCAAGCAGGCAGTTCAAGCTTGCGATGACACCAAAATGCTTTAATAAATCGCTCGAGGTGAAAATGAATGTAGCAAAACCAACAGCGGTGGTGGCATTGATCATGAAAGCTGCAGCTCCCGCCTTTTGAACCACCCGCGCCAGTGCTCTTGTTTTATTGCCATATCGCTGATACTCTTGGTGATATTTTGTCACCAGATAAATGCAGTTAGGCACTGTGGTCACAATCATCAGCGGCGGGATAAGCCCCATCAGCATGGTAATCGGATAATCAAATAGTGCAATGCTTCCCATTGCAATCACCACGGATACAACGACCACACTCATCACGACCATCGTCACTTTGAAACTGCGGAAGAAGACGAGTAGCAGCGCCATACAAATGATGGCCGATAGAATCGTAAAGAACTTAAGCTCGGCTTTCACTTTTACCGACATCACAGAGCGGATGTAGGGCATTCCCGACACATACGTTTTGATGCCGGTATCTGCAGTGAAGCGGTCACTCAACTCGAGCATGCGCTCCACCGCATTGCCTCGGTTTTCGGAGTTAAATAGCTTCCCATTGACGAATACCATCATCAGTCCGGCATCGGATTCACTTCGGTAAAGCAGGCCTTCGTAGAACGGCAGTTGATAAAGCACATTACGAACAGAGTCGAGCTCAGCTTGCGATTGGGGTTCACGCTCGAAGAGTTGTTGGAACTCAAATCGCATGTTGACGGTGTCCTTTACCAGGTTGTAGCAGTTTCCTGTAGAGAAAATACTATCAACCATATTCTGAGGTGTGCCATCCACATCCACCTGAGTGGCTTGCAATTCATGCACAAGTTGTCTCCATCGAATGAAGTTGGGGAGTTCCCAAATGCGGGGGTCGCGATACCCTATGGCAAGCACATTACCGTCTTCGCTAAACTGATCGATAAAGTTCTTGTAATCGATATACGTGCTATCGTCTTCTGGAAGCACACCGCCAAACTTGTAGCTCATGCGTGCATACTGCGATTGCCACCCCATGGCTGCGGTCAGCAAAATCAACATGACCCCTAACGGAGTGCGGTACCGTAATATGAATGCGCCTATTCTACCCCACATGGAAATTGGGCGCAAAGAACGGAAATTAGCCGACGCATACCAAAAATTGACGTAGGTTTGAGGCGCTATGTTAAAGCAAAGCTTACAACAGAAATTACAGGTAAAACTCTCTCCCCAGCAGATTCAGCTGATGAAGATGCTCCAGATTCCAACCATGGAGCTCGATCAACGCATCAAGGAGGAGCTGGAAGTGAATCCTGCGTTGGAAGAAGGAAGTGATGAAGAGGAGAATCGCGATGAGGAAAATCTCGAAGATCAGCAGGAGGAACAGGAAAACGAATCAAATGAGGATGAAATTGACTTGAGTGATTACTTCGACGACGATGAGACGCCGGATTATAAGCTGCAAGTCAATAATCACAGTGCAGACGACGATGACCGCGAAACACCACTCGGCGCAGGACGCACCTTTCAGGATATGCTTTTTGCTCAACTGGGAATGACCGAACTGGATGAAGAGGAGCGCCTATTGGCTGAATACCTGATTGGTAATCTCGACGAGAACGGTTACTTGCGCAGGGAGTTGGTTGCTATTGCCAATGATTTGGCTTTTTCAATGAACATCAGCACCAATGCGGCTGAGCTAGAGACAGTCTTAAAGGTTTTGCAGGAATTGGATCCCCCGGGGGTTGGTGCCAGAGACCTAAGGGAATGTCTATTGATACAGATTCGCCGAATGGAGGAGCGCACGGCCGATACAGTACTGGCGGAGCAAATCATCACCAAGTTCTTTGAGGAGTTTACCAAGAAGCATTACGAGAAAATTGCCAAGCGCCTGGATTTGTCGGATGAAGATTTGAAACCGGCCATCGACATCATTCTGCACCTCAATCCAAAACCGGGAAATAGCATGATGGAGACGGTGAGAACCGTTCAGCATGTTGTCCCGGATTTTTCGCTGATTGTCGAAAATGATGAATTGAAGCTTTCACTCAATGGTCGAAATGCGCCCGAGTTGCGCATTAGCCGTGAGTACAAGGATATGATGCAGCATTATGCCAAGTCTAAGAAGAAGGACGTGAAGGAAAAGGAGGCGATGATGTTTGTGAAGCAAAAGATTGATGGTGCCAAGTGGTTCATCGATGCGATTAAGCAGCGCAACGAAACCTTACTCTACTGCATGCAGGCCATTGTCGATTATCAGCGTGAGTTTTTTCTCACCGGTGATGAAACCAAGCTGCGCCCCATGATTTTGAAGGATATTGCGGATCGGGTAGGGATGGATATTTCTACCATTAGCCGCGTTGCCAATAGCAAGTATATCCAAACGCCTTATACCACCTATCTCCTGAAGTATTTCTTCTCGGAAAGCCTAAGTACCGATGAAGGGGAGGAGGTCTCATCCCGAGAAGTGAAGCAAATTTTGAAGGACGCTATCGAAGCGGAGCCGAAGCGCAAGCCACTGACTGACGAGAAGCTGATGAAAATTCTCAATGAAAAGGGTTATAACATCGCGCGTCGCACGGTAGCCAAGTACCGCGAACAATTGGGTATACCCGTAGCACGATTACGCAAAGAATGGTAGAGGAAGCAACACATAAAGAAGCCACAGTGCCTGTGGCAGGTGGATGGGTCTATCGCTTTGCCCAGGTGTTATCACTCATCTTCCATCCGCTTTGGATGCCGCTTATCATTTATATGTCGGTGCGTACGATTGATCCTTACTACATCGCACCAACACAAGCAGACTATTTCGTGTTCCTTTTGCTGGGAGTCAACATCGTGGCCCCGGCCATTAGCATGCTGATTATGATTAAATATGGCATGCTCAGTAGTATTGAATTACGCAATCGCAAGGAGCGTTTCGGACCTTATTTACTCGTTATTTTTTATTACGTGCTCTCTTACTTTATGCTGCGCTGGAAAGGCCCTTATTTGCCGGATACGGTATTCAGTTTTTTCCTGTCAGTCATTGTATCATTGATTATAAGTCTTTCCATTAATAGTGTTTGGAAGATTTCGGTACACATGCTGGCACAAGGGGGCGTTTTTGGAACCTTGCTCGCGCTCAATGTGATTCACCCCAATCTGGATACTGTTTACCCGGCATTGTCGTTACTGATGGCCGGAGTTACCGGTTACTCACGCTTATACCTGGATGCCCATACCCATGGACAGGTTTACGCGGGCTTTTGTCTGGGAGCGGTGGTGAATTGGATTGTGATCTCGAATACACTTATGATTTGACGCCGGCTTTTTGCAGGTGTTTTTCCCACTTCCACGCATCCTTCAGTGCTTGTTCGAGTGATCGCTCGGTTTTCCAATTCAAGTGTTGATTGGCTCTGGATACATTAGCCCAAACCTGTTCTACATCGCCGGATCTGCGCGGGCCCATCACCACTGGAAGTGCGGTTTGATTGACACGAACGAAAGTATCCACTACTTCTTTCACACTATTGCCCAATCCCTGTCCGAGATTGAAGGCTTCGCAAGCCTGTGATTGACTTTCCAGCCAATGCAAGGCTTTAACGTGAGCTGCTGCAAGATCGCATACATGAATATAGTCGCGAATGCAGGTGCCATCAGGTGTTTGGTAATCACTGCCATGAATCGTCAATTGGGAGCGAATACCAATAGCGGTTTGGGTGATAAAGGGTACCAGGTTATTCGGAATGCCAAAAGGTAACTCACCAATCATGGCGGAAGGATGTGCACCAATAGGGTTGAAATAACGCAGAAGAGCGCATTTCAACGGGGGGCGCGCGGCGCAGGTATCTTGAATGATACGCTCGCATACCTGCTTACTATAACCATAAGGAGAGGTCGCTATCTGCCGAGGACATTGCTCATCGACGGGCAGCTGCTCGGGCTGACCGTATACGGTGCAGCTGCTACTAAACACAAGGTCGTTTACCTTGAACTCCTCCATCAAGCGCAACACGACAATCAGTGAGTCAATGTTGTTTGAATAATACTTCAGTGGAAGTTCGGTGGATTCTCCAACGGCCTTGTAGGCGGCAAAATGAATGACGGCATCCGGCATTTCCGCTGCAAATACGGCTTTCAACGCTTGATAGTCTGTGCAATCAACGCGATAGAGCACAGGAGCATAACCGAGCAGCTCTTGCAATCCATCTAGAATACGATCATCGGTATTGCTGAAATTGTCGACGATTACGGGTATGAAATCGTCGTTACACAACTCGACTACAGTATGAGAGCCGATATATCCTGCACCTCCGGTGACGAGCACTTTCTTCATGAGCGCAAGATAAAACGCAGCGGTTAATTCGGTTGGAATGCCCTGAATTTTTTGAGTTTCTAAAAAAAAATTGACGGAAGTGTAACCTTGAGGGGACTGCAGAGGTACAAGGACCAACCTAACTGAGAAAAATGGAAATGAATTCTGCCATCCGCTATGATCTCGCCTACTTGAACCAAGTGTTTCAAGGAAACCGGGAAATGATCAACAACATTATTGCGCTGTTCCTGCAGCAAGTGCCCAAGTATGTGCACGAGATGGAAGAATGTGTTCGCAAAAATGAGCCGCTCTCACTGCATCCACTGGCGCACAAAGCCAAGAGTTCGGTGGCGATGCTCGGCATCAAGGATATGGAGGCGGATATCATCCAAATAGAACAGGATAGTAAATACCTGCGAAACCTAGATGGACTTCCCGTGTTGGTTCGTCGCGTCAGAGAGAATTGTCAAATCGTCTATGATCAATTAATGGAGGCCATGCAGCGCCCTGCTGCGTAACCTCATACAAAATTCAACCGAAATAGGGTGGAGGGCCGCCTGGGTGAGCATTGCAAAATGTGAACCCGGCGGTTTTCTTTTTTGGTACACCTTCAATCGGCTTGTGTTGTTGAATGCTATCTTCGCGCGAAATCGTTTCATTTATGTCTTTTGATTCAGCCGATGAGCTGCAACTGCAGGAGCGAGGATTGACTATTAGTGATGCCCTGCAGCAGATTCATCAGTTTACACATGATACACAACCGGCCCGATTGGACCGAGCCTGCACTGTGGGGGATGGAATTTTATCCCTGAGCGGCTCCGATTGTTTTGCCTATCAGCGCGTTTACGAAACGGAACGCGTTCGCAAAACACTGCTGAAGTTTGTACCGGCTTCCGGCGCAGCCAGCCGTATGTTCAAACATCTCTACAATTACAACCCGGAGAATGTATCTGAATTGACCGAAGAGTTTATTGTCAATTTCCGCCGATTCCCCTTTCGTAATTCACTGAAGCTGTCCATGGCTGATAAGGGGCTTGATTTGGATGCCTTGGAAGAGGGCAACGACTGGAAAACGATTTTTGATTTCATGCTCATGCCGCATGGGCTGCATTACGATGACCAGCTAAAGGGGCTTGTGGTTTTTCATGCCTATGATAACTCAACACGCACGGCTTTTGATGAGCACTTATATGAGGCGATGGGTTATGCCAAGCAACACAATGGAATATGCCGCCTGCACTTCACGCTCGCCCCTCAGCACATCGAGAGAGTCTCTGCGTATTTCGAAGAAAAGCTGAAGGAATTTGACTACGACCATTTTGAGATTGCCTACAGCACACAATCAGCGGCAACAGATACCCTTGCGTTAACGAAAGATAATGAACCGTTTCGCGATGAACTGGGCAAATTGATGTTTCGTCCAAGCGGGCATGGTGCATTGATTCGAAACCTGCAGCAGCTTGATGCTGATGTTATTTTCATCAAGAACATCGATAATGTGACCACACAGCATCAGCTGGATCAAACCATTGTTTACAAGCAAGTGCTGGCCGGATTGCTGCTCGATTTGCGCGGCAAAATTGATCACCTGCTGGAGGGACTTGAAACAGAACGCGAGGGTGCTTTGGAGCAAGCACTTGAATTTATTCAGGCTTGGTTTCAGCCGGGATTGCCACTGGGCATGACACGCGAGCAATTGATGCAATTTGCGTCGCTCCGACTAGATCGTCCGCTGCGCGTTTGCGGCATGGTGCGCAATGAAGGTGAGCCCGGTGGTGGTCCGTTTTGGGTACGCATGCAGGGCGGATACATTAGCAAACAAATTGTAGAGAAAAGTCAGGTTGATCTTTCCGATGTTCAGCAAGCGAAAATTCTCGCTTCTTCAACCCATTTCAATCCGGTGGATCTGGTCTGCTCAATTAAAAACCGTCATGGGGAAAATTACCATCTCGATGAGTTCATTGATTATACCTCCGGTTTTGTGAGTGAGAAGTTTGCCCAAGGACAGGTGATCAAAGCACTCGAGTGGCCGGGATTATGGAATGGCGCCATGGCTTTGTGGAATACAGTATTTGTCGAGGTTCCTGTCTCAACATTTAACCCGGTAAAAACAGTGAATGATTTGCTTCGTCCCGGTCATCAAGCCTGAGGCTTGTAGCTGGTGATGTCGATTTGTTCAGTGCACAAAAACAGCTCTTGCGTATCGTTGTTGGAAGCAACGATGATCGTTCGGTTTTCCGCATGCGACTCGAGCAATTGCTGATACCAGGAGATTGCAGAGGCATCCAAATGTGAGCAGGGTTCATCGAGAATCAACAAGGGCGTATCGGCGAGTATAGCAAGTCCAAGCTTCACCCGTTGACGCATACCGCTTGAGTAGTGTTTCAGTGTGCGGTGCTTGACATGCTCCAGTCCAATCATGGCAGCGAACTCGGCAAGCGTTAATTGACCGCGCGTTGCCTTAAAACGAGAGAGGAGTTCGAAATTTTCAGCGAGTGTAAAATCATCCCAAAGTTGCATGAGTGGTGTGCAAAGGGAAACATGCGTGTAGAGTTTGTCCCGAGTGATGTTCGATTGGTGAAGGTTCCAGCTCACCTCTCCCTCGCTGGAGGAAAGGAATCCACTGACAATTTGAGCCAGCGTTGATTTACCGGAGCCATTGCCTCCTACGATGGCTATTCGCGCTCCGCTCTTCCACTGCGCATTCACCTCACGGAAAATCCATTCGCGCTGGTATTTTTTTCCGGTATGATGAAGTTCAATTTGCATTTTACTTAAAGACCTTGCGGGCCGCGGATGATGCCCTTGTCGCTATTGCGAATGAAATCAAGGATGGTCTGCTTGTGCTCGGTGTTGGGTAACTCCAACTCTGCCGCATGCATTGCACGACTCATGTTGCTGTTGTGCACATAAATCATACGGTACACGTCTTCAATGTGTGCGATGACTTCATTGTCGAAGCCTCGTCGGCGCAAGCCTACTGTATTAACGCCTGCATAACTGAGCGGCTCGCGCGCGGCCTTGACATAGGGCGGTACATTCTTTCGAACAAGACTTCCACCTGCGATGAAGGCATGTTGCCCCACGCGAACAAATTGCTGAATAGCAACAACGCCCTCAATGATGACCCAATCTTCAATATCGACGTGTCCGGCAATGTTGGCACTGTTCGCTAAAATGCAATTGTTGCCAACGGTCGCATCATGCGCAATGTGCACATAGGCCATTAGCAAGCAATGGCTTCCAACCGATGTTTTGAATTTGTCTTTCGTGCCGCGATTGATGGTAACACATTCGCGAATCGTAGTATAATCACCGATTTCGGCAGTGGTGTTTTCCCCATCAAATTTCAAATCTTGTGGAATTGCAGAAATTACAGCACCGGGAAAAATGCGGCAATGCTTGCCTATGCGAGCGCCATCCATGATGGTCACATTCGGACCAATCCATGTGCCTTCTCCAATTTCTACATCTGCGGCAATGGTAGTGAAAGGACCAATTTCAACACCTTGGCCAATCTTGGCATCTGGATGAATGTGATTCAGGATGCTCATGCGTGTGATTCTTGTGTTTCTTCTTTGGGAACGCGGTCGCGCACAACTTGTGCAAGCATGGTCGCTTCGCAGGCCTCCTTGCCATTAACATACGCAACACCGCGCATGTTAACCAAGCCTCTGCGGATGGGGCTTTCCAGGGTCAATTTGAAGATGATGGTGTCGCCGGGCAATACTTTTTGTTTGAACTTGACACCATCGATTTTCATGAAATACGTGCTGTAGTTTTCAGGATCCTGCACTTGCGAAAGCGCATAGATGCCACCAACTTGCGCCATGGCTTCAACCTGTAAAACGCCCGGCATTACCGGATTTCCGGGGAAGTGCCCTTGGAAGAACGGCTCGTTCATCGTCACGTTTTTGATACCCACAATACTCGTTGCGTCCATTTCGAGAATCTTGTCGATCAATAGAAATGGGTAGCGATGCGGAAGCATCTTGGTGATGTCGTTGATGTCGTAAAGAGGCTTTTTAAAGATGTCAAAAACGGGGGGCGCATCCTTTTGTTTTTTAGCGATGCCCTTGAGAATCTTTGCGAACTCAACGTTACCGTAGTGGCCCGGCCGCGCAGCCAGAATGTGCCCACGAATGAAGCGACCAACGAGCGCCAAATCCCCTACGATGTCGAGTAGTTTGTGTCGAGCAGGTTCGTTCTCAAATTTGAGCTTGGTGGTGTTTAGCACGCCCATGCCCTCCACTTTCACATCGAGTTCTTCGCGCCCAAGTTGCTTGAGAATATCCTTGATTTCTGTGTCGCTGTATTCGCGCTCTACCAATACGATGGCATTGTCGAGGCTGCCCCCTTTAATAAGGCCGTTCTTGGCGAGCAGGGCAAGTTCACCGAGGAAAACAAACGTGCGACATGACGCGATTTCATCATTGAAATGATCGAGTTCGTACATGTGAGCGTGTTGGGTGCCCAGCACAGGTGAATTGTAATCCACCATTACCGTCAGACGAAATTCCCCGCCATTGGTGGGGACGGCCAACATTTCAATCTGTTTTTCCTTGTCCTCGTATGTTAGGTTATCGTTGAGCACGAGATACTTTCGCTCAGCTTCTTGTTCTTCATAGCCTATGGCCTCCAAAGCCTCCACAAAGAGTTTGGCGCTGCCATCCATAATGGGCAGTTCCGGTCCATCAAGTTCAATCAGCGCATTATCTACCATGCAGCCGTAGATAGCGGCTAGGATGTGTTCAGTAGTATACACCCGCGCTCCTTTGTGCTCGAGGGTCGTTCCGCGTTGCGTGCTAACCACCAGGTCACAATCAGCAGGAATCAGTGGCTGGCCCTCCAGATCCAAGCGGCGAAACACATAACCGTGGTTTTCGGCGGCGGGATGAATCGTGACGTTCACGGTTGTGCCCGTGTGTAAACCAACTCCGCTGAACGATACCGGAGCTTTCAGAGTACGTTGTTTGGTGGATGTCATGCCGCGAAAATAACGAGCAAAAGGGGGTTGACAGAAGAAAATTAGACAGCCTGCTGAACTTTAAAAAATACGGTTACATTTGGCTCACAAATTTTTAAATCAAATCAACAATGACTACTATGAAAAAAGTTTTCGCAGCAGGTTGCGCAGCCGTTATGCTCGCTTCATGTTCAATCACTCTTCCTGTTAACGCTACTTCAAACCCGGTGGGTTCTAAAGTAGGTAAGTCAAGCGGTAACTGCTTCCTCGGCGTTCTTTGCTTTGGCGTTGATGCTTCAATCCAGACAGCAGCAAAGAATGGCGGTATCAGCAAAATTTCTACTGTTGACTACACCAACAAGAATATCCTCAATTTGATCATCACCCACGAAACAACCGTGACCGGTGAATAATTGATTTGAAAAATCCGGAAAAGGAGCAGTTCGCTGCTCCTTTTCTTTTTTCGGCTACTTATGCGCTCTGTAATACCTGCAATTCTTGCTATACTTCTTGTATTTGGCTGTAAGCCATCACGGGTGATTTATGCCAAGTATGGTAAATTGAAATTGGCAGAGCAGGAGGTGAATCATTACCCGGTTAGCGGTGCTGATGTTTTGAAATTTCAGGATTGTTGCGCCATAGAAAGTGATGCCATTTTTCTAAACCGGGCCATTGCCAATCCAACAGAGCAGTATGATGTTTTCATTTCGGTGAGCGAAACGTTGATGCAGAATGATTTTGCAGCAGCACAGGCCGCTGATCAATCATTACAGGTGCTCTCAACTGCGACATGTCTGGTCAATAAAGTCAAAGTGAATGCCTATCTGCTGAAGAAGGGTGAGTCCTTCGTGGCACGCTTCACTTACATCGAGACACGCAGCGGACTGTTGGTTATCTACGATGTGACGAGTAAAAATCGCCCATGGCTGGAAGAACTAATCAATCAAAAGGAAACTTACCTGCATGAAAAAATACGTCTTTGAACTGTTCCTAGGAATTTTCCTGGTTACTTCACTGCTGGCATGCAAGGGTGTAAAGCCTGCGTCAGGTGGCGGCGGCGGATTGGTTCAGGTGTTTGTCAAGGGAAAGGATTCTTTGCTCTGCCATGCAGGGCCGATTTCATACAATAGCACTCAACGTGGCGAGCGGTTTGAAATCGATCATACCTATTTGAAGGTGAAAAATCAACGCAATAGCGTGGTATGTAATTTTTCGGTTTTCACGACGGATGCCACATTCAAGCCCGAGCGGTTGTCGATTGAATTATCCTCCAAAACCATTGAGGTCGGCACACTCACAAAGTTTTTTGCAGAAGGTTTCGGAAAAAAGAAATACCACTACCGCTATTCTTTCACGGTATCGGATGTTGAGTTTCGTGATTGGATGCTGGATGCAGAGCCATCATTGTCAATCGATGGAAAGAAATTCACGGGAGGCAAATCCTTTCGCAATGATGCCGGACAAGTCTACCGGCAAATCTTATTCGACGCGTTTTAGAGTTTTCCCATCACCCGCAATCGGCCGGCGATTTCTTCCACTTCATGATCTAAACCCGGACTGATGGAGAAGCGTTCTTGCGACGGGTACATAGTCACCACGAATGAAGCATTGATGCCTTGTGAAAGTCCTTCGGCTACCGTTTTTCCCTCCATGTTGTATATCTGTATGCGCGTCGTCAACTGCGCTTTGGCAATAGATGTCTTCTTATCGAAAGTCCCGATTTGAATTCCCATTTGATACAGGCGATTGTCGAATCGAATGACTTCTGCATTGCGATTGACGGCAACAGAATCACTGTCACACGAGAGCACAATCGACGGAAAGTCATCGCAGGAATTTCCTGCAGAGAAAGCGCGAGCACCCTGCGAACTTAACATCAGCGCCAGAAGAAAAACAACATACTTCATAGTGTCGGTCAATTAATTCAAACTCTTACGAATCAGGTTCAGCGCGCCTCCTGCTTTGAACCATTCAATCTGTTGAGCGTTGTATGTGTGATTAACAGCAATCGTTTCTTTCGAACCATCCTCGTGAACCAACTCCAGGTGAAGGGGCTTCTCCGGAGCAAAGGCCGTGAGGTCTGTGAAATTGATTACATCGTTTTCCTGAATCTTATCGTAGTCTGCATCATTTGCGAATGTCAGTGCGAGCATTCCCTGCTTCTTCAAATTCGTCTCATGAATACGCGCAAACGACTTCACCAAAATCGCACGCACACCGAGGTGACGAGGCTGCATAGCGGCATGCTCGCGTGAGGAGCCTTCACCGTAGTTCTGGTCACCTACAACGATGGTAGGCACACCGGCAGCCTTGTAGGCGCGCTGCACTTTAGGAACTTCATCATAAGCACCGGTCAATTGATTCTTCACACTATTCTGCTGTCCGTTGAAGAAATTCGTTGCACCGATCAGCGTGTTATTGGCAATGTTGTCGAGGTGACCACGGAAGCGCAACCATTGACCCGCCATTGAAATGTGGTCAGTGGTGCATTTTCCTTTTGCTTTGATCAGCACGCGCGCTCCGGTAATATTTTGACCATCCCAATCAGCAAATGGTGCAAGGAGTTGCAAACGCTCGCTGTCGGCTGCCACATTGATTTGCACTCCGCTGCCGTCAGCAGCGGGTGCCTGATAACCGGGATCCTCGGCATCGAAACCTTTAGTCGGCAATTCATCACCACTAGGCGGGTCAAGTTTCACTTGCTCGCCATTGGCATTGACCAATGTATCGGTGATTGGATTGAAGGTCAAGTCACCGGCAATCGCCAACGCAGTCGTTAATTCCGGAGAAGCAACGAATGCCAAGGTGTTTGGATTGCCGTCGTTGCGGCTCTGGAAGTTACGGTTGAAGGAGTGAACAATCGTATTCTTCTCTTTCTTGTCCGCACCTACGCGCGCCCACATACCGATGCATGGACCGCAGGCATTTGCATAAACAGTTGCACCCATCTGATTGAATGTATCAATGAAGCCATCGCGTTCAATCGTGTATCGAACTAGTTCGCTACCGGGTGTGATGCTGAATTCAGCTTTGGGTTTGATGTGCTTGGAGACAACTTGCTTCGCTAATGAAGCCGAGCGAGCGATGTCTTCATACGATGAATTGGTGCAAGACCCAATAAGCCCAACTTCGACTTTGGTCGGCCAATTGTTTTTCGCAGCCTCCTCTTTCATCTTGGAAATAGGCGTAGCCAAATCGGGAGTGAAAGGACCATTGAGGTGTGGCTCCAATTCGCTCAAGTTAATTTCAATTACCTGATCGAAGTAATTTTCTGGATTGGCGTACACTTCGGCATCACCGGTGAGATGAGCCTTGATGCCATTAGCCAAATCAGCAACTTCCGAACGACCTGTTGAGCGCAGGTAACGCTCCATGCTTTCGTCGTAACCAAAGGTTGAAGTGGTTGCGCCAATTTCTGCACCCATGTTACAAATGGTGCCTTTTCCGGTGCAAGACAGGGATTGAGCGCCTTCACCAAAATATTCTACGATGCAACCGGTGCCACCTTTCACGGTGAGAATACCGGCCACTTTCAAAATCACATCTTTTGCGGAGCACCAGCCATTGAGTTTGCCGGTGAGTTTGATACCGATGAGCTTTGGGAACTTTAATTCCCACGCCATACCGGCCATCACGTCCATCGCATCAGCACCACCCACGCCGATAGCTACCATACCCAAGCCACCGGCATTCACCGTGTGCGAGTCGGTTCCAATCATCATTCCGCCCGGGAAGGCGTAGTTCTCGAGCACCACTTGGTGGATGATTCCCGCACCGGGCTTCCAGAATCCGATGCCGTATTTATTGGAGATTGACGAAAGGAAGTTGAACACCTCGTTATTCTTCGTCAATGCGTCGTTCAAGTCTTGAGATGAACCAACACGCGCCTGAATCAAGTGGTCGCAGTGAACGGTGCTGGGAACCGCTACTTTCTTGCGTCCTGCTTGCATGAATTGAAGCAGCGCCATCTGCGCCGTAGCATCTTGCATGGCCACACGATCAGGGGCGAAATCAACATAACTCTTTCCACGCTCACAGGCAGCGCTTGCATTGCCTTCCCAAAGGTGGGCATAAAGGATTTTCTCAGTTAAGGTTAACGGTTTTCCCGTAGCCTTCCGAGCGGCTTCAATGCGTTCCGGGAAGCGGCTGTAGACAGCCTTAATCATGTCGAGATCAAATACGTTGCTCATGGTTTGCGAATGGTTTTTTCCGTGCGCGAAAATAGGGTGAATGCGGGGTAATTTCCGAATGTATGACGGAGGAAAGGGGACTAAAAAGATGTAAATCTGTAGTTGACCTCTTCCGATCAGGAGTTGAGGTAAAAATCGATGAGTCCTTCAGGTGCTGTGATTTTTACTTCGCGCTGTTCGTCATTGATTTCATCAAAAAAGGCACTGTTCAAAGGAAGTAAAATCTCTTTGTTTTGATGAAGCACAACCATCAATGGATTATTGCTGTGCTCTTCAATACGAATAATGATTCCGATATTTCCATGCACACTATCAAACACAGTGTATCCTTCTATAGCATGGAGTGAAGCACGATCGGTATCCGATGAACTCATATCGCTTTTTCGAATGTAGATGGAGCTTTTCAACAGCGTTTTCGCAGTCGCCTCATCGTCCACACCGTCTAACTTCACTTTGGCGGTTGAATTGGTTTTGTATTCCAACAGGCCAATGAAATACGGAATGAGTTGGCCTTTGATTTCCAGATAAATGGTCTCCAGATTTTCATAGTCGTGAATATCTCCCGTATCCAGCGTAGCAGTGAGTTCTCCCTTGAAGCCATGCAGTTTGGAGAAGTAGCCGATTTTATGCAAATCTTTTTTGTCGGGAATGAGTGACATAGGCGTTTGAACAGGCTATAAAAAAAAGGAGGCTGCCTCTGGTGAGACAGCCTCTTGAGGAGTTCATGTTGAATTATGCTTCTGCAGCGTCGTTCGACTCTTCAGCAGCAGGTGCTTCGGCAGGAGCTTCAGCGGAAGGAGCCTCAGCAGCGGCAGCGCTGGCAGCTTCAGCAGCAGCAGTCATCGCCTTCAGGCGAGCTTCATTCACTTGACGCTCATGCTTGAGGGCTGCGCTTAGATTGTCTGACTTGGATTTCGCCAAACGATCTTTCTTCGCTTGAATCTTACCTGATTTATCGGTCATCCATGCTTCGAAGCGCTTATCGGCTTCTTCTTGTGTAAGGGCACCCTTCAGTACACCTTTTTGCAAGTGTTGACGGAACATTACGCCCGTGTAGCTCAGCATAGCGCGAACAGTGTCGGTGGGTTGAGCACCGTTGTTCAACCATTGGATAGCCTTGGCATTGTCCAATTGGATAGTTGCCGGGTTAGTGTTGGGGTTATAGCTACCGATACGCTCGATGAATTTACCATCACGTGGTGAACGAGAATCAGCTGCTACGATGTGGTAGAAAGGGCTTCCTTTCTTACCGTGACGTTGAAGTCGAAGTTTTACTGCCATGTTGTTTTGTTTGTTGGGTACGAAACCCGGTTAACAATTTTGATTTTAAAAGGGGTGCAAATGTACACCTCATCTTAGGAGAAAACACTGCTCTATGGAAAAAAAATAAGAATGGCCGCAATATTAGGCTGATTAATGGCTTTCTTGTCAGCGATTTCTATTTCTGAAAACCGTGAATTGATTAGTGAAGACGTTTGAAATTCAATATATTAAGTTTTTGTTCGCGCTCGTCGTTGTCTTGACTTTGTCGAGTGAAATATGCGCACAATACAGCGATAATCCACTCCGCGGACGAAAGTGGTATACTGCCGGAGCGGGCCTAAACTCCTCCGACTATTGGTCATGGCAAACAGCGTTCACCTATTCCAAACGCGGAGAGGGCTCTTTGGTTCAAGCGCGCATGGCATATACTCAGGAGTTGTGGATGGCTCCGGATGATTCATGCACCGATCGCCACAACCGCCTCACCGAACTTGCTGTCCTTTGGGGAGATGGCTGGGCGGGTAAGCGCTGGTATGCCACGGGTAGTATCGGGTTCGGTTTCAACATGCGCATGTATTGCCGCAAAGCGGATTATGAAAATGAATATATCACAGGTTTAACGCTTGGAGTGCCCATTCAAATCGAAGCCGGTGTGCTGCTTGGAAAGAAAAGCGGACTAAGTCTTATTGGAATGGGCAATTGGAATTTTCGTGAACCTTATCTTGGCGGGCAACTCGCTTTTTATCGCTTACTAACGCCATGAAGTTACCACTCTTCTTTGACGCCAACGTAAAGGCGGGCGCGGCTGTTATCATCGATCCGGCCGAAGCAACCCACATCACCAAAGCGTTGCGCTTGCGCTCCGGCGATGAGATTGCGCTGACCGACGGCAGGGGACATCTATTC
>JBKCDO010000110.1:0-22758 GCA_046304755.1 Flavobacteriales bacterium | reverse complement strand
ATATTCTCCTTCAAAGCCATCATCAGACGCTTGGCATGCTGTGGCGTAAGAATGATACGCGACTGCACCTTGGCTTTTGGAACCCCGGGCATCATGCGAATGAAGTCCACCACGAACTCCGCAGGCGAGTGGGTGATAATTGCCAGGTTCGAATAAATCCCCTGTGCTACTTCCTCGTTGAGTTCAATATTGAGTTGCTGATTGTTTTCGTTGTTGTTGCTCATAGCGTAATTATAGTATATCGATTAATTCGAGTAGCGAATGTACGGTATAGGTGGGCTTGTAGTTGTGGCGATGAGCTCCTCCCGAAGGCAAGCGTTCATTGTGCAGTTGCTCAGCCTCCGTCAAATAGACTTGATCCATTCCGAAGTCGCGCGCACCGAGAATATCAGCTTCCCAGTCATCACCAATCATCAGCGATTCCTCCTTGCTAGCTCCTGTTTTTTCAAGCGCAAAGTTGAAAATATCGGGATGCGGCTTGCGCACGCCGGCATGCTCACTGTTAATCACCACCTTTAAATACGGCTCCAAATTGGCCGCTTTCATTTTATGCCCCTGTACTTCAATAAAACCATTGGTGATGATATGCATGTGGTAGTGCGGTGCACAATAATCGAGCAGCGCGTGCGCTCCTTCCATGGTTAGCGATTGGCGAGGCGCAACGTCCAGAAAATCGAGCGAAAAACGATCGATAAACGCATGTGAAGCGCTGTGATTTACATCGGAAAAGGCCCGCTCGAATCGCACAAACCGCAAATCGTCTTTTTTGATTTTATCCTGACGATAAAGTGCCCACACATGATCGTTGTGATGATGATAACGTTGAAAGAAAAGTTCAAAGTCCAGATGACCAATCGTTTCGGCGTGCGTTGCAAAAAGTTCCTGCATGGCCGCGCGCGTATTGCGCTTTAAATCCCACAACGTACCGTCGAGATCGAAAAAGAGATGCTTGTATTTTTTCAAAATGAAATTCCGATTTGTTTCATGCCGTAGGCCACACTGGATAGAGCGACACTCCAGCAGAAGAAGGCAATAATAAGCTTGGGAAGCGCATTGGGATTATGCCTGTAAAGTTTTGCACCAACCATTGCGGCAATCGGAACAGAAATGAGTCCTGAAATCAACATGAGTCCGTTGAGTCCCCAGCGTTGTTTTACGCGTATAAACCAGCGATTTCTGCGATTGAATTTTCGACGCTCCGCTTTGAGGTGATGCGCCAGCCAGTTAAAGATGATTTCGCCAAAATGAAAGAAGATGAAAACGCCCGCTGCTGCTCCTGTGGAGGTAATTAAGATGACCTCAGCTAGCGACCAGGTTTCACCAATGTCAGGTTTCAGCATCATACCAAATGGCACAAACAGAAACTTGACAATCGTCAACAACCACCATCCTACCACTTTTAAAAAGTATGCTGCCATTATTCTTTTTTACCAAAGGCCAAATCACCGGCGTCTCCCAATCCCGGGACGATATAGGCGTGAGCCGTAAGTTCGCTGTCAATCGCACCAATCCAAAACTTGGTGCTCTCCGGTAACCTACTACGCAAATAATTCAATCCGGTTTCAGAGGCAATGATGGAAGCGATGTGCACCCTTGCAGGTTTACCACGCTGCAGAATCTGCTTGTACGCCTTTTCAAGCGATTGTCCGGTGGCCAGCATCGGATCGCAAATAATCAACTCGGCATCATCAATGGGAGGACTACTCACATAATCCACTTCGATTTCAAACTTCCCATTCGCATCGTGCTTACGAAACGCAGCAATGAAGGCAGAGTCGGCACGGTCAAAGATGTTTAGCATACCGTAATGCATCGGAAGGCCTGCGCGCATAATGGTGCATAGCAGCGGCTGTGTTGCCGGTAAACTCACTTCCGCAACACCCAGCGGAGTGGTGATTTCCTGAATGGCATAGTCAAATGTCTTCGAGATTTCATACGCCATGACTTCTCCGATACGCTCGATATTGCGACGGAAGCGCATGGAGTCTTTCTGAATTTGCTCATCACGTATCTCACGCATGAACTGATTGAAAATAGAATGATGCTTGCTGAATTCGTAAACCATGACCGCTAATTTGTGGCTGAATGTACAACGGTCAGCAGGTATAACAAATGATAACAGCTATTTCACACAGCGCATTATTCGCCCTTCGAGAGGATGTGAAGCATATCGCGCAAACGATGGCTGTAGCCGATTTCGTTATCATACCAGCCAACAACTTTCACCATCTGACCAATGACGGAAGTTAACCGCGAGTCTACGATACACGAATAGGGTTGACCGATAACGTCAGACGATACAATAGGATCATCCGTATAAGCAAGGATTCCCGGCCAGCGCGTTTCTGCAGCTTTCCGAAACGTTTCGTTGATTACTTCAATGGAGGCGGTGCTTCGCACATTGCATGTAATGTCGGTGAGTGAACCATCGGGTACAGGCACTCGAAATCCGCAGCCACCCATCTTTTCCTTCAAATGAGGAAATACGCGCGTTAGCGCTTTGGCGGCACCGGTCGAAGTTGGTATGATGGATTGCAGCGCACCACGGCTGCGACGTAAATCGCTGTGAGGAGAATCATGCAGGCGTTGGTCGCCCGTATAACTATGTACCGTGGAGATGTAGCAACTTTCAATGCCGCAGATTTCATCAATCAATTGAATCATCGGCGCTGCATTGTTGGTCGTACAAGAGGCATTGGAAATGATCTTATGATTCGCTGAAATGAGATGCTCATTAATCCCGAGAACCACCGTGGGAATAGTGTCATCTTCCGGGGGAACGCTCAGCAACACACGCTTCACGCCGGGCTTGAGATGGTGTTGCAGCGTTTCATGCGTTTTGAATTGCCCGGTGCATTCAACCACGTAATCCACCCGATGCGAGGGCCAGGCAATGTCATGGGGATTTAAAACGCGAGAGTACGGAATTGTTTTACCGTCAATAACGATGCTCTCTTCAGTATGAGCGGTATGCTTGGCACGTTGTCCATGAATCGAATCAAAGCGATAGAGATGCGCCATGATTTCCGGACTTGCCACATCATTGATAGCGGCTACTTCGAAACGTTCATCGGCCAGGAGAATGGCAGTTAAAGCTCGTCCGATTCTGCCAAAACCATTAATCCCAACACGGATTTTTTCCTTCATCAAAAGAGATGCTTTTCAGCGTGATACGATGAGCGAACCAATGGGCCACTTTCTACATAGCGAAAACCCTTACTGAGCGCGTAACTCTTGTAATCCGCGAATTTCTCCGGTGTGATGAAAGCGGCAACAGGCAAATGCTTTGGAGTGGGCTGCAGATATTGACCAAGAGTGAGAATATCAACACCTACGGAAGCCAAATCATCAATGGTCTCCAGCGTTTCTTCTTCGGTTTCACCTAAGCCCAGCATGACGCCACTTTTGGTGCGCATTCCGCCTTGCTTCAGGCGCAACAACACTTCTAAGCTTCTGTCATATTTGGCTTGAATGCGCACTTGCTTGGTCAAGCGGCGAACAGTTTCGAGGTTGTGGGAAACAACTTCCGGCGCGGCATCGATGATGCGTTGCAAATTTTCCCATTTACCCGCAAAATCCGGAATCAAGGTCTCCATGGTCGTGCCCGGAGAAACATTTCTCACAGCGGCAACAGTATTGAACCAAATGGTGGAACCGCCATCGGTAAGATCATCGCGGTCCACTGAAGTGATTACCGCGTGCTTCACACCCATCAGGCGTATGGAATCAGCGACGCGCTCCGGCTCTTTGAGGTCGGCAGCCAATGGGCGACCCGTAGCCACTGCGCAGAATCCACAGGAACGCGTGCAGATATTGCCGAGGATCATAAAAGTAGCTGTGCCTTCACCCCAGCATTCACCCATATTAGGACAGTTACCGCTTTCGCAAATGGTGTGAAGCTTATGCTGATCGACAAGCCCGCGCACCTTCCGGTAATTTTCGCCGGTTGGTAATTTCACCCGAAGCCACTTGGGCTTTGGAACACGCACATGTTCGGTTGATGTTGAAATAGGTTCGCTCACTTCTGATCGTATTTGGTTCCCATAAAGAAATTGACGTACAGCGTCAAAAACAACTGATGGTTCTTCGGGTTAGTGCTTTCGTCGTCATAAATAGCCATAATCGGAATGCGCTTGGCATAAATATCTGCCGCTGCGCCGGCTTCAATCCCCTTTAATCGCTCACGCTCATTGCTGTATTCAAATGTGAACGAGAACTTTCCGAACGCGCCCGGATACGGTTTCAGCTCATCAAATCCTCTCAGCGAACTTGCCCTACCGTAGATATTATCGATGTAATGCAAATCCGGATTGAATTTCTCCACCTCAAGATATGGCTGATTGTTCGGCTCTTCGATGTAGATAATCTCGAGATAAATGGGCTTCGTAAATCCAATGCTCGGACCTGCCTGCCAATTGTAGGAAACCTGCACCCCGCTGCGTCGCAGCTTCTCGGTGACGATTGTTTTCCGACCGAGAGTTAAACGCAAGTTGTAGAAGTTGTTGAGCTTGCCATAGAAATAAGGCCGGGCATTGGGGTCATTCACCGGATTCCATGTCTTAGTCTCCTTTTCGTGTTTTACGAAATGAAGATCTGCACCGAACAACCAAACGTGCGTAGCATCGGAATATCGACCGAAAAGCGTATTGACGCCGTAGCCGGATGTATTCAGGTTGAATCCGATTTGACGCAGTTTTTTATACAACAGAATTTCACTCTCCGGTATGGGTTGACCCCATAATTGAAGCGTGAATACAGTTAATACGGTTATGAGAATTCCTGCGCGCATTCCAAATTCAAAAGTAGCATACACACGTCACAACGCACGCAATATTCACCTAGTTTTGGAAACAAATTGACCGACATCATGAATCCCGGAATGACCGTTACCTACCAAGGCTCACTGCGTAACCAAGCGACGCACCTGCGCTCAGGAAATACATTGACAACTGACGCACCGCTTGACAACAAAGGTAAAGGGGAGGCTTTTTCACCGACTGATTTGCTGTGTACCTCATTGGCGACTTGCATGATTACCCTCATGGGAATCACCGCAGAAAGCAAAGGCATTGCGATTGGAAATATAACTGCGGATATCGAAAAGGTGATGGCGTCGAATCCAAGGAGAGTGAGTGAAATTCACATCGCCATACAGATACCGAACTTGAATTATTCCGATCGGGAGAAAACAATCATAGAACAAGCAGCACTTACATGCCCCGTAGCCAAAAGTTTAAACCCGGAGATTCTCCAGAAGGTGCATTTTCACTACACCGAATAGATTACTTGCTTGCGGGAATCGTCGTGTGGTTGTAAGCTGCGCACGCGTCTTTGCGACGAGCACATGAAGAGGCCAACACGATGACCGCGAGGAGGAGAATGGTTACGAATCGACCGTTTTTCATGGTAGAGATTTGGCGTCAGATAATTCTAACAGGACAAAAATAGCATTATCGGTCGATTACACAATTTATTTCTTCCTGTTCTTGGTCTTGTGGAAATCAGGTAGAAGTCAATTCTTTCTGGACAGCGCTATTTCGGCTGTTTAAAGGCTGCTCGCATTTTGTTAAAAAAGCAATCTTACTTGTTATGGTTGCCTGCGTTAATTTCGCCACCCGATGATACGCACAGCAGTTCCTGCCGTTTTAATTCTCCAAGACGGTACCGTATTTCACGGAAAATCATGCGGTATGGTCGGCATTTCTACCGGCGAAATCGCATTCAACACAGCCATGACAGGATACCAGGAGGTCTTCACTGATCCCAGTTATTATGGTCAGGTGCTCGTAATGGCCACCGCGCATATTGGTAACTATGGTGTTCATGAAGATGAAGTGGAATCGTCTTCGTGTAAAGTCGCCGGTGTGATTATCAAGAAATTTAGTGATATAGCCAGCCGTATCGGGCCAATTGGCACACTGCAAGATTATCTTGAAAGAGACAACGTGGTGGGTATTTGTGACATCGATACACGCGCCTTGGTGCGTCACATTCGAAAGGCCGGCGCGATGAACTGTATCATTGGTTCATCCACCACAGACATCGATGCGCTGCGCGCACAATTAGCCAAGGTTCCATCGATGGATGGCTTAGAACTGAGCAGCAGAGTCGCCTGCGAAAAGGCATTTGACTTTGGAGATCCCGCAGCGGAACATCGGGTGGCCGTACTTGATTTCGGAGTGAAGTTGAACATCCTGCGATGTCTGACCGAGCGCAATTGCTTTTTGCGCGTATTCCCTTTGAACGCCACCAAGGAAGAAATCCTAAGCTTCAATCCTGACGGTATCATGTACAGCAACGGTCCCGGAGATCCATCTGCAATGCCTTCGACGATCGCGCTGATTAGTGAACTGGTGGAAACAGGAATTCCCGGTTTTGGAATTTGCCTGGGACATCAGCTCATCGGACTTTCTCAAGGATTGAAAACAGAGAAAATGTTCAATGGTCATCGCGGGATCAATCATCCCATTAAAAATCTGCTCACGGGTAAAAGCGAAATCACCAGCCAGAATCACGGATTCGTGATTTCCAGAGAATCCATCGCCGGCAATCAGAATGTGCGCATCTCACACGTGCACCTGAATGATGAAACCGTTGCGGGAATTCAATTGACGCATCGTCCCGTGTTCTCCGTTCAGTACCACCCGGAGGCCAGCGCAGGTCCGCATGATTCACGTTACCTGTTTGATGATTTTATCACGAATATTGCAGCCGGTAAAAAGATTGCCGCCCATTAACTGAGCGGAAGAACGTCTCAATGAAAGAATGGACTTCCTCCTCCTTAGTACTAACGATTTAAAAGAAAACAAGTATGTCAACTATTGCGAAAATCCACGCGCGTCAAATCCTTGATTCGCGCGGTAATCCTACGGTAGAAGTCGAAGTTTATACCGACAGCGGTCATGTAGGAAGAGCAGCTGTTCCCAGTGGCGCCAGCACCGGCGTTCACGAAGCTGTCGAATTGCGGGATATGGATAAGTCATTGTATCTCGGAAAGGGTGTTACCAAAGCAGTTCAAAATGTGGTCTCTACACTAAACGATGCACTTGTTGGTGCCTCCGTTTATGACCAGTCAGCTATCGATCACACGATGATCGCGCTTGATGGAACTGAAAATAAAGCCATCCTCGGTGCGAATGCCATCCTTGGTGTTTCACTCGCTACAGCGCGTGCTGCGGCCGAATCGATGGGCATGCCGCTATACCGTTATGTTGGTGGAATTGGCGCTCACACACTGCCCATTCCGATGATGAATATTATCAATGGTGGCGCACATGCCGACAACAAAGTCGATGTGCAGGAATTTATGATCTTGCCGGTTGGTGCTGAAACGTTCAGCGAATCGCTGCGCATGGGCACCGAAGTGTTTCATCACCTCAAGTCGGTATTGAAGGGCAAAGGCTTCTCAACCAATGTGGGTGACGAAGGCGGCTTTGCACCGAACCTGAAGAGCAACGAAGAAGCGCTGCAATTCGTTATGCAAGCCATCGAAGCGGCTGGATATAAGCCCGGTGTGGACATTTGTATCGGTCTCGATTGTGCGAGCACAGAATTCTATAATGCAGAAAAGAAGAAGTATGTACTGGAAAGCACCGGTGAAGAGTTAACCAGCTCTGAAATGGTGGCATACTGGAAAGCTTGGTGTGATAAGTATCCGATTGTTTCCATTGAAGACGGATGTGCCGAAGACGATTGGGACGGTTGGAAATTGATGAGCGAGGCATTGGGCGGCCACATTCAATTGGTGGGCGATGATTTGTTCGTGACCAACGTAAGCCGCCTCGCGCGCGGAATTGAAGAAGGCATCGCCAATTCAATCCTGGTGAAAGTGAATCAGATTGGTTCACTCACCGAAACGATTGAAGCGGTTCAACTGGCCACGCGCTATTCATACACTTCGGTGATGAGTCATCGCAGTGGTGAAACGGAGGATACAACGATCGCCGATCTTGCTGTGGCCCTTAACACAGGCCAGATCAAGACAGGTTCAGCTTCTCGAAGCGACCGTATTGCAAAGTACAATCAACTGTTGCGCATTGAAGAGCAGCTGGGTGGCAGCGGATATTTCCCCGGCAAACAGTTTCCTTTCATGCCAATGTAATATCAATGAAATCAATGAAGGGCTCGCCATTGGCGGGCCCTTTTTATACTTGCTACTTTGCGCATCATCGAAATCTCCATACCACATTTCACGCCTTCAGGAACCTTTGCTGAAGCTATTTCTGAAATGAATGCTATCGCCAATGATGGTTTCGATGTGGTCTTTCTCATGCCGATACTGCCCATCAACAAAGGACTGAGTAAATCACCGTATGCAGTTACTGCCTTTGATCAGCTCAATGCAGACCTCGGAACATGGGATGATTGGTTGCGTTGGTTGAACGCATGTCACCGCCTTGGTTTGAATGTCGTCCTTGATCTTCCACTCAACCATACGTCGCCCGCCCATGAATGGGTTGGCCGCGAGGGATTTTACCGCATGGATGCGCTTGGAAAAATGCATCCTCCGATGGGAACGAATTGGGATGATGTCGTGCAATTGAATCATGATTCAGCGGAAGTAGGGAAGGAGCTCATGCGTGTCATCCGCTTCTGGTTGGCAACGGGTGTAGATGGTTTTCGCTACGACGCTGCTGCCTTTATTCCGAAGGGTGAGCTACAGCAACTGATCCGATTTGCTGATGATATCGCTGAGCGTCGGCTATTTCATTGGTGTGATAGCCTGGAACTCTTTAATCAAATTGAAGGCATGTCCGCCTATTTCGATCATGAAGGCGTCAAGCGATTGAGGTCGGGTGAAGCGTTAAAAGGCGTTTTAAGTCACTCAAGCGAGGAAAGAATCTTATACTTGGCTAACCACGATACGCTTCATCAGTACGGAAGTGTCATCAGTCAATGGGGTGATCGACACACCGAATTGCGTGATGCACTCCTTCACGAACAGGTCAATTTCATGCAAACGTTTGCCGAGTGGCGTGATCCTTCAGCGCGCTATTCCTTTCTGGATTAAAGAACTACTTCTTTCCTGATTTTTTGGATTTCCCTTTCGGTTTCGCTTCTCCCTGCGGTACGAATTTGATAGGAAGAATGAACTCGGAAGAAACCGGTTTTCCACCTGTTTTCGCCGGCACGAATCCATCGATTTTCTTGGCCACACGCAACGCCTCTGCGTCCAGACCCGGAGAAGCCCCGCGATGAATTTTATGATCTGTTGTGTGTCCCAAACTATCAATGGTAAATTGAACGTACACCGTTCCCGAAACACCTTTTTTGAGTTCATCTTTGGGGTATACAATTTCCTTTTGCAACATGGTGTAGAGCGCATCGAAATCACCGGGATAAAACGCCAGAGCGTCCGGCGAGGTTTGTGCGAAATTTTTAATAGCCAACACCATCATAAATGAAAGTGTCAGCAGGAGAGAGGCGATGATTTTTTTCATGTAGGTCAAAGATAATAAGAGCCGGTTATTGTTGTTAACCGATGGCTTATAGTGCCGGCACCGGCCTATTTTTACTCAATACGGTTCATTAACAGCGTGATTCTCCAGAGATGATTTTGAATGAAAATGGTTTACACTTGCGTAAAAAGTAATGATTGGCGGCATAAACCCGCGAATAATCCTATGGCGGATTCACCCAATATCATCTATCAAATCAGTCGCACAGCAGGCCTTGCTAAATTCTCGGCATTGGCAATCATCTGCGCCATCATGCTGATACAAGCGTGCACCAATCGCAGCATTGCGCCTACGGGTTCTTACCAATACCTGTATGATTATGAGAGTCGTGATTTGCATCCGGAATATGTGCTTTACCATCATAGCAAGGATTCAAGTTCGGTTTATTTCCGTGTTTTTTCGGGCGAGCTTTTGTACACCAGGCTGGCATTGAATACCCCATTTACGACACAATTGAAGTTGAAAGCCACGGTGTCGGATGAGAATGGAATCACTCGCGATACGCTTTCAATCTCATTGCATGAACGCGTAAAGGATCGGCAAGGTTGGCTCGTGGGATCCATGCAAATCCCTATGAGCGAAGGCAAGTGGAATCTGCTGATGGAGTTTACCGACCGCACGCGCAACCTCACGCAGCCTTCGTTTATACAAGGAGATAAGTCAAGTATTACAACGGCTCAGAATTATCTGATCACGAAGTACGAAACAGGAGAGCCGGTGTTCGGCGGATTTGTAACGCCGGGTCAAAAAGTCGAAATCATTTCTGAGCGTAATGGAGAAAACACTCAGGCACCCTCTCTTTGGCGTTTCAATACGGAATTGAAATTGCCGCCCCCGCCCTTCAGTTCCGCAGCACCTGATCTGCCAACACTGGAAGGGGCTCAGGCCATCCCATTGGTTAAAGAAGGCCTCGGAATCTGGTCCTTCGAAGTAGCCGGAGGCTTGTATTTTTTCACACATGATCCTAACCGGAAGTCGGGCTTGTGTATTAAAACATCGGGTACACATTATCCGAAAGTCAAGGACGTGAATGCGCTTGAATGGCCGCTGCGTTTTATCACCACCAAAACCGAGCACGAAGAGATTGTCAAGAACGCTTATCCAAAGTCGCTCATTGATCGCTTTTGGCTGGAGTGTGGCGGAAGTAAGGAGCATGCACGTGAACTTATTCGCGTATTCTACAGAAGAGTAGAGGAGGCCAATTATTACTTCAGCACCTATACCGAAGGATGGCGCACCGATCGCGGAATGATCCACCTGCTCTTTGGCAATCCTAATCAAATTGTGCGCACTTCACAGGGCGAAGTATGGAACTACGGCGAAGATCAAAATGCGGCCTTGTTGTCCTTCAATTTCAGAAAAGTCGAAAGCCCCTGGACGAACAATCTCTATATTCTCGAACGCGAACCCGGTTACAAACCGTATTGGGAACGCATGGTGCAGACGTGGCGAAGCGGAAAGATTTACAGCGAATAGCAAGGCACTAAAAAAACAAATGGCGAGTGATCCTAAAGCCACTCGCCATTCGCAACCTGTAATTGTTAGTTATTATTTCTTCTTACCCGTAACGATGAACTCTGTTCTACGGTTCTCTTCGTGAAGCGATTCGTCGCAGAATACACCATCCGTGCAGTTATTCAGCAGTTCACGCTCTCCATAACCTTTCGAAACGATTGTAGCACGTGGTACGCCTTTCTTCACCATGTAGTCGGTAACGGCTTTTGCACGCTTGGCCGACAAATCATCGTTGTACTCATAGCTACCACGACAGTCAGTATGGCTGCGTAATTCGAATTTCAAGTTGTTATTCTCGCGGAACAATTTCACGAGGTTATCCAAGTATGGATACGCGTCTTCGCGAACGTCCCACTTGTTGTAATCCCAGTGAATATCCGGAAGGTCATAGATGCCCTTCGCTTTTACCTTGCTGTTGTCCTTGGGAGAAGTATTGGCATCAGTCACATACAATTCGCCCATTTCAATCATCTTATTGATAGGATCTTCATCTCCACGGGTGTTGAAATTGTCTGTTTGATTGAAATAACCTTCCAATTCACTGATCATCTGGTAATCTTTTCCTTTCACGAGATCTGCAGTGAATTTACCGTTACCGTCAGTGATATACATCTGCTCAGTACCGTCTGTCAGGTTCTTGATAACAATACGAGCACCACCCAATGGAAGCTTGCTGTCGCGGCCCGTAACCAGACCATTCAAGGTCACTTGTGTATCGTCTTCAATGAAGCTGAAGATACGGTCGCTTCCATAACGGTCGCTGGTGAAATAACCGGTCTTACCATCGGGATTCCAGGCCATGCTGAAATCATCGGTAGAACTGTTGATCGGATAGCTCATGTGAACCGGACGCTCCCACAAACCATTGCGATTGGCCGACATCATGATGTCTAAGCCACCCAAGTTTTCAATGGCATCGCTGGAGTAATACAACTCGTCGTCTTTGCGCAGTGAAGGGAATACTTCATTACCAACCGAGTTAATGTTACCACCGAGATTCATTGGAGTACCCCAAATGTTGTCATTCATTTTCACTACCCATATGTCCATCCCGCCGAATCCACCGGGCATGTCTGAGGCGAAATACAACGTTTTACCGTCTGAGGAGAACGCCGGATGGGCAAACATGTATTTGTTGTCGCAGAAGGGAAGTACTGTGGGTTTTTCCCAAATACCATCTGAATTTCTGCGGCTGGCGTAGAGCTGTGTATTGCTCACTTTGCTGTCGTTACCGGCAATACGACCATTTTCCAGCATGAAGCTGCGAGTGAAAATAATAGTAGTTCCTGCCGGTGATGTTGCAGCCACACCGTCGTGGTAGTTGCCATTCAAACCTTCCAATACACTTGGAGCAGCCCACGCAGCACCTTCACGCTTGGTGAAATACAGGTTGGTGTATGGTTTGTTGGTATAAGGATCCAATTCACCGGAGCCTGAGGGGCTGCTGAAGACCATTCCACCATTGTACAAGTACGGTGAGTAAACAGGGCCTGATGCAGGAATAGCCATTGGCTCAATGATGTAATTCATTGAATCTGCTTTGAACTTCTCGACGTTTTTACAACTAGCCAGTAATTGCTTGGCCGCAGCGTTATTGGCATCACGGCTGACGATTCCTTCCAAAATCGTTTTCGCATCCAGATAACGTTGCTTGGCCATCAGCACGCGCGCGTGGTTTAGACGATCCTTGTCGGTATTGTCTGTATACGTGGACGCGGCCTCATAGGCGGCCAATGCGTTATCGTAGTCGTTCACCTTGAGGTAGCTTTCGGCTAGTTTACGACGCGCATCGGCATCATCTTTTTTGGCTATGCCTTTGCCTAAAAAGTAAACAGCTTCATTGTATTTGTAATTATCGTAGGCGTCCTTACCTGCATTGGTGTAAAGGGTGGCACAACTGCCGAGCATCAAGCTCACTGCAAACATGCCGGCTATACGAAGGATATATGCGTTCTTTTTCATAATCAGTGCTTCAAATTGAGTTTCACATTCAGTTTATTCGGTTAGAAGTAGCGGGGTGAGCGGGCCTTAACCTGCGCAGCTTTGCCCAGATCATAACCAATCATCACTTCATGTGAGTTATTGCTGTACTTCGAAATTGAGCTCAAGGTGTAGTCAAAGGCATAACCAATGCGCAGCTGTGGATTAATGTTCCACTCCAGCATGGTAACGATGGCATCTCCTGTGCGGTAACCCGCGCCGAACCAGAATTTATTCATGAACAAGGCATTGCAGTTCAAATCAACACTTACAGGTGCATCACCTTGCACTTTCACCAATACACTAGGTTTGATAGCCAATTCCGGCGATGGCTGAAACACCATACCTGAATTGATGTAGATGTGATTCTTGAAAAATGAATTCACACCTGTAGTGGTGTAGGTGATCTTGTCATCAACCGACAGTAGGGAAGGAACCGCGATTCCTGCGAAGAAATTACTCTGGTAATAGTACACCCCGGCACCAACACGCGGAATCATCGTTCCATTGATGTTGTTGGCATAAACAGGATCCTCAACATCCTTGATGATGGCATCAGTGAGCTGAGCGCTGTAACGCGAAACTCCCAGTCGCAAACCAAAGCTGAGTTTTCCTTTCGCCAAATTCACGTGGGTGGCACCGTTAGCATTGATGTCAAGCACGTTGGTAATACCAAGCGCATCGTTGCTAATGTTGAAACCAAGACCGGCCTTTCCGCCCATGATTTGACCATCCGCACTCAGGAACTGAGTACGTGGCGCGTTATCGAATTTAACCCATTGACTGCGGTGCAACAAACTGGTACTCCAGTAATCGTGGGTGCCTGCGTAGGCCGGGTTCAATACCATGCTGTTGAACATGTATTGACTAATCATCAATTCCTGCTGAGCCGAAACACGGCCTGCACCGAAGATGATGGCTAATATGACTATATATTTTTTCATAGTGTTCATGTCTTTGTGAGGTTCGTGTTTCAGTTTAGTTTCTTCTTAGGTCAACGTAGGTGTTGAATTTCGCACCGCAACCTTCGAATACAACGAAGTAGGTACCGTCAGACAATGTGTTGCCATCCATGTCCTGACCTTCCCATTGATTTAGGTAGCTGTCTTTTTCATACACCAGGTTACCCCAGCGGTTGTATACCTTAAACTGGTTGTCCGGACAATCCTGAACGCCATCGATAACGTACGTATCATTCAGTCCGTCACCGTTAGGTGATAGGGCAGTGTAGAGCTTCAAGGCATCCGGATCAACCAACGTTATCACCGTATCGAGCGTACATCCATTCGCGTCTACTATTTGCAAGGTGTATTCTCCTGCAATCAAATCCTCAGGATTGCTTATCGAATCGCCAATGCTGTTTGGTGTCCAGTTGTAGGTATACTCCGGAGTACCGTTTTCTACTTCAACCAAGATCGAACCGTCGTCCCCATCAGGAGAGGAGATGTTGTACACATTGGTCGCAATGCTATACTCACTCAAGGTGATGGTCACGCTTAATGCGCTCGGAGCAGCAATGCTGAATGAAGCTGTAGTGTCACAATCGGATGCATCTGCTACTTCTACCGAGTAATCACCGGCAGGTAAACCGCTGATAGAAGACTCCTCACCAATGATGTTCTCCTCGCTATCTATCCAAGAGTAGGTGAACTCAGGCGTTCCGCCGGAGGTTGTCACGCTCACTGCGCCTGTGCTGTCGCCCGCGCAGAGTGCGTTGGTGATAGCTAAGTCAATGATAAGACCGGTTGATTGAGTGATGGCGAAGTCGAGTTGATTGCTTTCACAACCCAGCGCATCGAAAACAATTACTGAATATAAACCTTCGCACAAATCAACCAAATCCTCTGATTGCGCGCCGTTCGCCCACTGGAAGATGTAACCTGGTGAACCGCCTGTCACTATGATGTCAATAGCTCCGTTACATGCACCGCAGCTCGCATCCGTTTCAACAGCACTCACAGCGAAAGGAGCGTCCGGAACATTCACGTTCTGACAAATTTCCGCAGGTGGACAGTTATTAGCGTCTGTAACAGTAACACAAAGATTTCCCGAAGTTGTTACGTCAACACAATCCAATGTTCCGCCATTGTTCCAATCGAAGCTATATGGAGCTGTTCCGCCGCTTACTTCGGCGCAAGCCAGCGCTGTGCCCAATGCACAATCACTCGACAATGCAATGGTAACAACTACGTTACCCGGATCGAGCACATCCACAATTTCCTCGTGAGAGCAATTGCTTTCCACATCGAAAATGGAGAGGATATATTGACCTGCACAGAGATCTGCGAGGTTGAGTTCTGTGCTGGTGAAACCATCAGGTCCCGACCAGCTATAAGTCACTGTTTGATCATTCACACCGATAATGCTTGCGTCTGTGATTTGCGCATCGCATTCACCCGAACAGCTAATCGGAGTGAAGTTGTACGATAAGTCTATAGCATCCGGAGCAGTAAGTGTAAACGACATTGGGTATTGGCAATAGTTGGCATCAATCACCACAACGTCGTACGTCCCGGGACCAAGGTTGATCTGGTCTTCTGTACCATCCACAATGCCAGGACCCTGCCATTCGAATACGTAGGGTGCAACACCACCTGTTACCGTCAGGTTGATGAAACCGTCTGTGCTGTTGAAGCAGGCCAGATTGTACTGGTCATTGAACTGTGAAATCACAGAAGTCACGTCAAGCGGTAATTCCGGTTCAGTCAATTCAACGCAGCTTTGAACGACACACTGATCACCGTCGATAACTGTCAGACAGTAGCTGCCTGCAGGTAAACTGTTGATGTCTTCAGAAAGTGAAAGGATAGTGCCATTAGCATCACTCCATGAAATGTCGTAAGGCAATGAACCTCCGGAAACGGCACCGTCAACGGAGCCTGTCGAATCACCTGCGCACTGAATAGTAAACAACTGATCAGGTTCTTGAATAAGCACAAGGGTGGTCACTACAAGTTCCGCAGGACTTCCGATAATGACGTTGGTCAACGTCATACAACCATTCACATCAGTGATGGCAATTTCGTGCGCACCGACGCAGAGGCTATCAATGATACCGGGAACTATTGCATCTGATGGAACGCCATCAATCATGACCGTAAACGGAGCTTCACCACCGGTGACAGAAACCGCTGCTGTACCGTCGCAGATGTTGTAGCAGCTCGCATCAGTTACATCATCTACGTTAGCCTCAGGAGTGGATACGTCCGAAATCTCGTAATCAAAACTCTCCGAGCATCCATTTGAGTCGGTAACCGTCAAGCTGTATGGTCCTGCCGGCAATCCACAAAGAGTTGCAGCATCAGGTGCATTTGCACCAATATTACCGGTCCATTCGTAAGCCACATAAACGCTGCTACCACCTTGGAGGTTTGGCGTAATACAACCCTCATTATTGGTACAGGAAATATTCTGAATGATGGCAGGAGACTGAAGTGAATCCGGAGGAATCATATCAAAGCATGTTGTTGCTAAACATCCGTTAGCATCCGTCACGTTGATACCATATGTACCGCCCGGTAGGTTGGTAGCGTTTGGTGCGTTCGGATCATTGCCGTATTGTGATGGGTCAATCTCCGAACAGTCGTTAATCCAGTCGTACAAATAGTCAAACGGAGCAAAAGCAATTGGATCGGGTGTTCCACCCACTACAAATACCGAAATTGCTCCATCGTTTGAGTTGTGACAGCTCAGATTATAGCCACCCGCAAATTCTGAAGTCTGAATAATCAGTTCCATTACTTGTGGTGCCTCCAACTCAATTGTCTCTAGGACATTGCAACCGGATACAACATCGGTGATACTCACCGTGTAAGAGCATTCTGCGAGATTAGAAACATCTTGGGTTTGAGCGCCGAAGAAGAAACAACCTGGTTGTGGAATCCACTGATAGTTGAATTGACCTGAACCACCGGTTACATCGATATCAATGCTACCATTGTTTTGACCAAAACAAGTTGGATTAATCACATTCACTACATTCACTACGATAGGTTCAGCTTCCGCAACGGTGAAGAATAGAGTTTCTTCGCAATCACCATTGGAAATGACAACTGAGTAATCACCGGGGCAAAGTCCTGTAACATCTTCCGTTGTTGGGGTTGCTCCTGTAAATGGACCGCTCCAGGTGAAGGTAAAATCACCGCCGGCCGATCCGCCACCACCGCCGCTTCCGCCGCCACCTGTAGAACCTCCGCCTACACTTTCAACGGTGTAGATTGAGGCAGTCGCTGCGCTGCAAGAATTGTCGTTAATGGGTGAGTTAAAGCCTGCAGGAGTAGAGTAGGTAGAAGTCGTCGTAACACCGTCTGCATCAGTATCGGTGAACGTCAATGTAGCGTCTGTTAATGCACCGAAATCTTGCAAGGTGCAGTCATAGATCTGCACTGTCCATCCGGGCTCATTCGCGTTACAACCAAATAGTGGGCTCCAGTCTATGGCAGTGCCGGTGGCGTCTGCACCAAACTCGCCGCTCAATGGAGTAGTTGCTGAACACACGTCGAAAGGAGTGGTGTTGTTGGACACAAAGCAAAGGTTGGCAACGTTGTTTCCTGAGTTACATACAGGGGGGATTGCACCTGATAAAGCAATGTCAGGGCTTCCGCAGCTTGGTGGACCCACCAAGTGAAATGAAAGGTCGGATACATACGTATGTTGTGCGGTGAAACAGATACTGATAACCGACGTTGGAGTCAACGGGAATGGTGTTACACCGGTACCACCGCCATCACCAATGGTCAAGTCAATCGAGCCATCGCAAAGATCCGGGCAAGATTCAGCTTCCACAGTGCCTGTTGCGGTGAATGCATCGTTCTGACCGATGTTGGCAACTGTAGTGTCTGCACAACCTTGTACGTCTAAAACAATCAATGTATAATCTCCTGAATCGAGGTTGGTAATATCTTGTGTCGTGCAAGGTGAGCAGCTAGGACCGGTCCAGCTTACAGTGAATGGTTCACCTTGACCGCCTGAAATGCTAAGAACATCAATTGCACCTTGTGAAGCATCGGGGCTGCCACAAGGGTTATTCAATACATCCAATTGAACGTCGATACCGGGCACGCATGTAAGCTCGACATCTTGCGTTACAACACAGTCATTACCGTCAATTACGGTCAGTGTATAATCACCGCATCGAACATCGGATAAATCCTCTAAATCACTAACCGGCGCATTCGCACTGATGCTAAACCATTCGAATGTGTAAGGCTGTGTACCGTCAGTAGCGGTGATGTTTACATAGCCATCATCGCTTGTTGGGCAGCTCACATTGTAGCCACCTGGATAAAGTGAAATTTCATCAATGGTTACCTGAAGTGGAGCGATAGGTTCGTTGATAACGATGGTAACGCTACCGGCACTGTTGCAACCGTTTTGATCAGTTACACTTACTTCATAGGTTCCGCTTCCAAGGTTTGTCGCTACAGGACCTGTTACTGTAGCGCTGTGGCTCCATGTATAGGTGTATGGTGAGCAACCACCGCTGGCGGCTACACTGGCTTCTCCTGTTTCTACACCGGAACACTCAAGGTCTACAGAACCCACAACTTCAATACTCACGGCCGACGGTTCTGTCAGGGTATAGGTGTTCGTGTATTCGCAACCGGTCGCATCGGTCAATGTCAACTGGTAGGTTCCGGCGCAAAGAGCTGAAACGTCTTCAGATGATGCATTAAAGCCTGATGGCCCGGACCATGCGAAGCTGTATGGCTGAACGCCACCGCTTACAGTCATATTGATGCTTCCATCGCAAGCGCCATTGCAGGATATCTGCGTGCAAGCGAAATCAGAAAGCGATGAAGAAGCCGTCAACTCATTCTCTTCGATAATGGTGATGCAAGCATCATTTACGCAGCCCGCGGCATCCGTAACCGTCAGGCAGTATTCACCTGCACCAACGCCACTAAGGCTGTCGGCAGAGCTTGTGAATCCATTAGGACCCGTCCAAGAATACTGGTAAGGCTCAATGGCATCACGAACAATAACTGAAATTGTCCCGTTGTCACCGCCTTCGCAGCTTACCGATGTTGCAGCAAGTTCTACAGCAATGCTCGAAACATTGATGGTAATTTCATCGGAACCGGTGCAGCCGCCGACTGCAGCATCCAGTGTATAGGTGGTGGCTTGCGTTGGACAAACCTCTACTTGCAGCGAATTACCGTTTGTGATATTGGCAGACCACTCAAAGGTAGTGGCTGGCAAGTCAGGAACGTTAGCGGTAAGATCAACGCAGTTGCCAATACAGGTGTTCGTTTCACTGGCGTCAATTGTAACATCCAAGAAGTCGTTGATGTAGAAATTGATGCTGTCAGCAGCACCACTTTCGGTACAAAGCGGATTGGCTAGATAGATTGTAATATATTCCTGACCTTCAGGATTGCCATCTGCCGCTGCTGTTATATTAAAAGTAACCGAGGGCTGATTGGCAGGGATAATTAAGGTATTCAAAGCGAGTGGAATGCCATTGCCCAATTGAGGTGTGTAGTCAATTCCATTGGTCGCTGTTCCGCCTATCCAATAGAGAACTTCCTGGTTTTGATCATCTACAATTTGACGTGTGAAGGTGATGCTTCCGGTGCTGCAACCTTCTACCATATATTCTAATCCGTTGGATGTATTGGTCGTTACAGCAACAGGGTTGGATTCGATTGACTGAATAAATACACCGGAATCATAGACGTGGTCTGTGCCATCGGCAATAACCAGTTTCAAGTGATACGTTTCGCAAGGCAACAGGCCTCCAACTTTCGCAACAAGGTTGCGCGTGAATCCGTCGTATTGTACAAATTGACCAATCGGATTTTGATTGTTATAGTAGTATGCTTGATTGGTCAGGGCGTTCACGGTGTTAATGGCTACCACCTGCCCTGTGGTTGGAATCAACGCGATGTTTACGTCTGTTCCGATACCCGGGCCACTGATGTAGAAACCGAATACGTCGTTGAACTGCGAGTTAACCCACTCGTTGTACTCTTCCGAGGCGAAAGTGTATTTGAAACGAAGGGAGTCACCCTGAGGGATGATATCAAACTCGAATTGAGTCGCATCGTAAGTCGTGCGATCCTGCGCTTGATTGAGCAATGGACTACCCGGGCAGTCATTGTCAAAGAAATCGCAAGTACCGGCACTGGTCGAGCAGTTTCCGATGGAGTTGTTGGGGCCAACAGCATATAATGCTTTTCCTGTGGTAAGCAATAAGCCCTGGGAAGTGCCTAGTTCCGTCGCATTCGATTGATAGTAACCATAGGTACTATCGCAGGCCGAGACAGTGACGTTTGAAATTTGAACACCGGGACCAACCAGGTTTTGAACCATCTGATCCGGAGTGAGTGAAATGTCGACAGTGAGCTGTGCATGTGCTCCAACCAAGGCCAACATAGCAAGCGCCGAGAGCACTAGACTTTTGTAATTGAATCGTATCATAGATAAAAGAAAAAACGTTTATGAATAGGGTGAATTGACTTAGTTGCCTGTGCGAGCATTGGCACAACGCTGGTCGAATTCAGCTCGAGTGAGGTTGTTGCGCGAAGTTGATACTTGAATACCACTGAGAGTAACCAGTTGTTTGAAAGCCTCAACACCGGCTTGTGCGCTGAGCGGCTTTATGCAGAGCACATTGGCCGGGATACAGGCGGTCTCAATTGTAAATTGTCCGTCGGTCTTTACATTTTCGTGAAGCACTTGGTACTTTTCAAAATTCAAGTTTGTGCACTCGACAATGAATGTTGCGGAAGACTGTGTCACAGCCTCCTGAGCAAAGGCGATATTCACGACGCAAAAAAAGATGGCAGCAAGCCAAAAGTGTTTTTTCATAGCATTTAGGGTGTTGTTTCAGCGTTTTTGGAACCGCTTACTATCAAAGCTGCAAATATGTTTCAAAAAAGCTAATAAAAAACACATGCAGTCAGGATAATGACGAATGTTATTGAAGACGTTGCTTATGCTTTTTCGACAGCAGACTGTCGAATAATCTCGTACAAGGCTATTCCGGCGGCAACAGAAACGTTTAATGAAGTTGTTTTGCCCGACATAGGAATGCGCATGATGTCGTCGCTAATCTTGAGTAGGTCTGCACTAATTCCGGATTCTTCTGATCCCATAATGACACATAGCGGATTGGTTAAATCGACTTCATAACTCTCTTTGCGCGTTTTTTCGGAGCACGCAACAACGGTAATACCGCTTTGTCGCAGGTTGTTGATGGTGTAGGACAATGATCTTACCCGGCAGATAGGAATATTATACAATGCTCCGGCAGAAGTCTTGATGGCTTCTTCGTTTATCTGGGCGCTGCCTTTCTCCGGGACAATCACAGCATGCACACCGAAACATTCAGCTGTTCGGCAAATTGCGCCGAAGTTGCGCACATCGGTGACGCTGTCGAGCATAAGTAGACGAGGGGTTGTACCTTGAGCAAACAGTTCCTGAATAATATTATCGAGATTGCCGTAAGTAATGGGTGATACGAAGGCGATGATGCCTTGGTGATTTTTAGTAGTTATCCGTGCGAGCTTTTCTGCAGGCACGAGTTGATAAGGGATTTGTTCTTGTTGCAACAGCAGCTTAACGGCTTGCGCCACTTCTCCCTGAAGTCCTCGCTGCAGCAGCACTTTGTCGAACTCCTTGCCAGCGGCTATAGCTTCTTGCAGAGGACGCATGCCGATGAGCATTTGATTGCGTTTGGGAGTTTCCTCTTGTTGTGTTGAAGGTTGGGGGCTTCTCTTAAAGGGTCTGTTCATGCTTGCTGGGTGAAGAAGTGGCGAATATACAGTTGTGCCTATGCCATTGAGAGGAGTTTGGGCTTGCTTTGAAGCGCGGAATGCCTTTATTTGAGGGAATGTTAGGGGACTGCAAATTTATTTTGAAGTTTTTTACACCTGAGGATCAGTCATTAAAGGGGTAGTGGTGATTTTTTTTTGTGATGGGACTTGCGCGAATGAAAAACAGGAGTACATTTGCACCCGCTTTTGAAAACAACAACGTTCTTTGGCAAGCATCAAAAGCAGTGTAGTTAAGGGTTTCAAAAAATATTTTCAAGAAAGTGAAAATAAATTTGGAAACAGCGAAACGACCACAGTATGTTTGCCGCCCCAATTCAAAAAGTGAAAAGGGAAAAGTTGAAAAGTTCTTTGATATAATGCAGCAGCGAACAGGTAAATTATTTTAAGAAGCCAAGAGATTAAACATCTTTACAATGGAGAGTTTGATCCTGGCTCAGGATGAACGCTAGCGGCAGGCCTAACACATGCAAGTTGAGGGGCAGCATGAATAATAGCAATATTATTTGATGGCGACCAGCGCACGGGTGCGTAACACGTATGCAATCTACCTCGTACTTGGGCATAACTCCGAGAAATCGGTGCTAATTCCCAATGACACTATGAAGTGGCATCTCTTTATAGTTAAAGTTCCGGCGGTACGAGATGAGCATGCGCCCAATTAGCTAGTTGGTGAGGTAATGGCTCACCAAGGCTACGATTGGTAGGGGTTCTGAGAGGATGATCCCCCACACTGGTACTGAGACACGGACCAGACTCCTACGGGAGGCAGCAGTGAGGACTATTGCGCAATGGACGAAAGTCTGACGCAGCCATGCCGCGTGCAGGATTGAAGGCCCTATGGGTTGTAAACTGCTTTTGTACGGGAATAAACGCTCCTACGTGTAGGAGCCTGAAGGTACCGTAAGAATAAGCACCGGCTAACTCCGTGCCAGCAGCCGCGGTAATACGGAGGGTGCAAGCGTTATCCGGATTTATTGGGTTTAAAGGGTCCGTAGGCGGATCGTTAAGTCAGTGGTGAAAGCCTA
>JBKCDO010000109.1:0-3777 GCA_046304755.1 Flavobacteriales bacterium | reverse complement strand
TATTAAACGCCTTCAACCGCGGAGAAGAAATCGGACTTACCTGGCGTAAACTGCAGAGTCAAACGCAAGATTTAGAGGCGAAGTTGATGCTTCCTTACGTGTTCAAACTTCCGCTCGGACCGGACGGCAAAGTCAAGATTTACAAGCGCGACACCTCCTTCACGTCAACGGAACTGGCTGCCGGCATTAACTTCTTGCTGAGTGCCAATAACCGCATACGCGTTTTCGCGGAAAAAAACCGCAGCAACAGCCTGCTCACGTTCATTACGGCGGGACCACTTTCCAACACAAACAACACGCTATACGGTATTGGCGGGCGCTTCGAACGCCTGGATTACCGCTGGAATCCGCGCAAAGGTTATTCCATCACTATAGAAGCAGCTACCGGTACACGTCGTGTCAATGCGCTGAGCGAAACGCTCGCCGAGTCAACCGCATTAACGCGTATCCAAGGCACCTTAGAATATTATATTCCCGTTTTTAAACGCCACTGTATCATGGCCGGAGCAAAGGGAGCTGCATTGTTTGCACCATCGCTGTATGACAATGAATTGCTGCGCATCGGTGGTTTGCGCACCATCCGTGGGATTAATGAGGAAAGCATCTATGCTACTGCTTGGGGAGTGCTCAACGCGGAATATCGCGTGCTACTCGAGGAGAACTCTGCGGTTTATCTTTTCGTGGATCAGGCGTGGTATGAAAAAAAGGGCGTATCAGGCTTTCTGACGGATCATCCGCTCAATTTCGGAGCAGGATTTAACTTCCAGACGCGGGCCGGTATTTTCACCTTTAATTACGCCCTTGGCAAACAATTCGACAATCCGATTCTGGTTCGAAACGGCAAAGTGAGTTTCGGTTTCCGCAATCTCTTTTGATTTAGCGAAAACAAAAGAGGCTGCCTCGTGGGAGACAGCCTCTGTGTTATTCCTAGCGTAAGAAGATTATTCTTCGCTTTTCTTTTTACGTGTAGCCTTAGGCTTCTCTTCGCCTTCAGCCTTTGGCTCGGCCTTTTTGCGAGGAGCGCGTGCCTTTGGAGCTTCGCCACCTTCAGCGCCTTCTGCACCCTCAGCCTTTTTTGCAGCTGAACTGCGACGAGTACGCTTCTTAGGAGCTGCTTCACTTGCTGCTGCAGTGCCGTTGGTGTAGATAGTGTTGAAATCAACCAACTCAATCATGGCTGTTTCAGCGTTATCACCCGGACGGAAACCGGTACGGATGATGCGCACATATCCACCGGGACGGTTAGCCACCTTTGGAGCAATTTCACGGAACAATTCAGTTACCGCTTCCTTATTCTTCAAATAGCTGAATACTGTACGACGGCTGTGCGTGCTGTCGGTCTTGCTCTTAGTAATCAAAGGCTCAACGTAAACGCGCAGCGCTTTTGCTTTCGCCAATGTAGTGTTGATGCGCTTGTGCTCAATCAGTGAGCAAGCCATGTTCATCATCAAAGCAGCTCTGTGCTCAGAGGTTCTGCTCAGATGGTTTACTTTTCTTCCGGGTCTCATAATCGTTTTTGGTAGTGAAGCGTTGGCAATTGGCTAGCGGACATTCCTACTGAGGGTTCCGTGGGCCACCTTCTTTTACAACTACTTCGGGTTCTTTAAATAATGTTTCGTATTAAGTGCTTTCGCACCAAGTTACCAATTAGTCGCGGTCGAGCTTGTACTTGCTAACGTTCATACCGAACTGCAAGCCTTTACCTTCCACGAGTTCTTCCAATTCTGTCAGCGACTTCTTACCGAAGTTACGGAACTTCAAGAGGTCGTTTTTGTTGAAAGACACGAGGTCACCCAAAGTCTCAATGTCAGCAGCCTTCAAGCAGTTGAGAGCACGTACTGACAGATCCATATCCACCAGTTTGGTCTTCAACAGCTGACGCATGTGCATCGAGCTTTCGTCAAATTCTTCTGTCTCTTTCTTCGCTTCTTGCTCGAGTGTGATACGCTCATCACTGAACAACATGAAGTGGTGAATCAAAATTTTAGCAGCTTCCTGAAGGGCGTTCTTCGGAGTGATGCTACCATCACCCTGAATTTCTACCAACAACTTTTCGTAGTCGGTCTTTTGCTCCACACGGAAGTTCTCAACGCTGAACTTAACGTTACGGATGGGCGTGAAGATGCTGTCGATAGCGATAGTTCCAACAGGAGCGCTATTCGTCTTGTTCTCTTCAGCCGGACGGTATCCGCGGCCTTTGCCAATGGTGATCACAATATTGAGCTTCACCTTTGGGTCCATATTACACACTACCAAATCCGGATTCAACACCTGGAATGCAGTAGTGAAGTTGCTGATATCTCCTGCCTTGAATTGCTCCTGGCCGGTGATATTGATAGATACTTTTTCGTAGTCAGTTGTTTCAATCTGACGCTTCAAACGAACCTGCTTGAGGTTGAGGATGATCTCGGTTACATCTTCCACCACACCTTTGATGGTCGAAAATTCGTGATCCACGCCTTCGACTTTAATCGAAGTGATAGCAAAACCTTCCAATGAGGAGAGCAGGATTCTGCGCAGTGCATTGCCGATGGTGATACCGAAGCCCGGCTCCAAAGGACGGAATTCAAACGATCCTGCAAAGTCATTGCTGTCGAGCATGATGACCTTATCCGGTTTTACGAAATCGATGATTGCCATTTATAGTGAAATTGTTTTATGAGGTTCTTAAAGACTATTACTTAGAGTACAATTCGACGATGAGCTGCTCCTTGATGTTCTCAGGGATTTGTACACGCTCAGGGTAGTTGAGGAATACGCCTTGTTTGTCGGCATCGTTCCAATCCAACCAATCGAATTTCTTGCGGTTAGCCAAAGCCATAGTAATAGTAGGCAATGACTTTGAACGTTCACGAACAGCAACACGGTCACCCGGACGAAGCTGATACGACGCGATGTTCACCACTTGACCATTTACGGTGATGTGGCTGTGACCCACTAATTGACGATCCCCCATGCGGCTGGCAGCAAGGCCAAGACGGTAAACGGTGTTGTCGAGACGGGCTTCACAAAGAGCCAACAGGATCTCACCGGTTACACCCGGACGAGCAGAAGCTTTCTTGTAAAGGTTCTCGAACTGACGCTCGAGGATACCGTAGGTGTATTTCGCCTTTTGCTTTTCCGTCAACTGTACGGAATATTCTGATTGCTTACCGCGACGCTTGTTCGGGCCGTGTTGTCCGGGTGGATAATTACGCTTATCCAAGTTTTTATCCGGGCCGAAAATAGGCTCACGAAACTTACGTGCGATTTTTGATTTGGGTCCTGTATATCTGGCCATTGCTAATTGATTCTTGAGATGGGATTAGATTCTTCTTTTCTTGGGAGGGCGGCAGCCGTTGTGAGGAAGTGGCGTGATGTCCACGATTTCCAACACCTCGATACCGGTATTGTGAATGGTACGGATAGCCGACTCACGTCCTGCACCCGGGCCTTTTACAAACACCTTCACTTTGCGCAAGCCCAGGTCCATCGCCTCCTTAGAAGCTTGCTCTGCAGCGAGCTGAGCAGCGTACGGAGTGTTCTTCTTAGAACCTTTGAAGCCCATTTTACCGGCAGATGACCAAGAGATCACTTGACCGGTATTGTTGGTCAGGCTGATGATGATGTTGTTGAATGTAGACTGGACATGAGCTTGGCCCACAGACTCCACGAGTACATTCTTTTTCTTTTTCTTTTCGACTTTAGCCATTGTTCTTTTTGTTTTGTAGTTCACCACAAGGGTGAGCAACGGATGCAAGGCAATGCATCCTTACAAATTATTACTTGGTTACTTTC
>JBKCDO010000108.1:0-521 GCA_046304755.1 Flavobacteriales bacterium | reverse complement strand
CTGCATTGGGTGCGAAAGAAATCAGTGACGATCTGAAAGCGCTTCAACCAGTTATCACGTTTGAATCAACCGAATGGAAAGAGATCTATGCTTTTCTGAAAAACGGATTACGTAAAGTATCGCATCAGCGTAAAACATCGGAGACTGATATTCAAGTTGAATTGAATCTGGATGGCAGCGGGAACGCACATATTCATACCGGGGTAGGATTTTTTGATCACATGCTGGATCAGATTGCGCGTCATGGCAAACTGGATCTGACTATTCAGGTGAAAGGTGATTTGCATATTGATGAACACCATACCATTGAAGATACAGGCATTGCAATGGGAGAAGCTTTTGCTAAAGCACTGGCAGATAAACGCGGACTGGAACGTTATGGCTTTGCTTTGCCTATGGATGAATCCTCCGCACAGGTACTGATTGATTTCGGAGGAAGAAACTGGATTGTTTGGAACGCTTTATTTAAGAGAGAGAAGATCGGCGATATGCCTACGGAAATGTTTTTCCATTTCTTTAAG
>JBKCDO010000107.1:0-4260 GCA_046304755.1 Flavobacteriales bacterium | reverse complement strand
GGGGAAGTTGGTTCAGTGATAAAAGACTCCTGGAGTAATGAGGATAATCAAAACCACTATTTCACGCGAATACGCTGACCAAGTCGGAGTGTCGAAGTCTGCTTGATACGGTTCATTTTGCAGATGGCGTTGATCGATGTGCCATTACGACGGGCGATTGAATAAAGAGTATCACCCTTCTTGACCGTGTAATACTTCGATTTTGCAGAAGCTTTAGTTCCTCGTGCTGCAATAGCCTCAGGTGATGCAGAAGGCGTTTCAAAGTGCTTTGGAAGTAGCGTAAATGAACTGCTCAACAAACTGTGAGAGGCAGGGTCTACGATATTTCTGGGATCAAATGCTTGTCCGAGATAACGGACCTCAAAGTGCAAGTGAGCACCGTACGAACGTCCTGTGTTTCCGCCCAATCCGATGATATCGCCGGCCTCAACGTGCATTCCGGGAATCACTTTGCGCTGCGACAAGTGGGCGTAAAGTGTTTCCAATCCATTATTGTGGCGCACCACTATGACATTACCATAGGAAGGGTGATACTGCGAGATGCGCACCATTCCTTCAAAAGCGGCCATCACGTTATCCCCCACCTCAAGATCGATGTCGAGTCCATAGTGCATACGGCCCCAACGAGGACCAAAGGGTGAGGTCATATCACCATTGGCCGGATATACAAAATCACAATCCGTGTGTGCCAGTAAGAAATTCAAGCCCTGCCCCGGGGTCAATTGATCTGACTTGCCGTTGAATAGATTACGTGTATCCCAGTTGCAATAAACGTCATAGGCGGGGATATGCATGATGGAATCCCTGACTGTAAACAGCAGCAACTCTTCCGGCTTCTCATTGAACAGTGCCTGAGTTTGCATTTCCTCTTCGGAAGCACCGCCGGCATGGGGTAGGTTTGCTGCAGAGAATCCGGGATCATCTTCAGTAAAGAGCTCCGGCTCATCGCGTTGCGCGGTGAGGGCATTACCCATCAATAACGTGAGTATCCAAAAAAGCGCTATGTAAAATGGACTTTTCAAGTCGGCGGCAAAAGTAAACCAAAAGCTCACCGCATGCGGTAAGTCACGGTCGGCAAAGTTCTAAATGAAACGTTAATTTCATCCGGCAAGCAATCTTGACTTATGCACAACACATTGGTTATCACATGAAGAAGGGAATTAGCACTTGCCCTTACCTTTGCATCTATCATACTTCCTAATGACGAAAATCAGCTTAGACATCCTTGCATTTGCTGCTCATCCTGACGATGTAGAAATCAGTTGTGGCGCCACCCTGATTAAAGCCATTGACTCGGGAAAGCGCGTAGGGATTATTGATTTCACTGCGGGTGAAATGGGCAGCAGAGGCAGCGGAGAATTGCGATTGGAAGAGGCGCGACAAGCTTCTGAATTGCTGAGGTTGAGCATTCGACATAACCTTGGATTACGCGATTGTTTTTTCGAGTCGTCCGAATCCACGCTGCTGGATATGGTCAACTATCTGCGTCATTACCAACCGGAAATTGTGTTGTGTAATAGTCCAACCGATCGTCATCCGGACCATGGTAGGGCGTCGAAAATGGTCCGAGAGGCTTGTTTCTATTCGGGGCTGGGCAAGATTGAGACACACTTCGAAGGTGCGGTACAAGCTCCCTGGCGACCAAAGGCTGTTTACCAGTATATCCAGGATTATTATTTGAAGCCTGATGTCGTTGTGGACATAACGGGGTATTGGGAGCGAAAAACAGCCGTGCTGAAATGCTACGGCAGTCAGTTTCACAGTGCGGAGTCCAATGAGATTCAAACTCCAATTTCAGGGGAGGAATTCTTTGACTTTCTGTATGGGAAGGCGCTCAATCTGGGGCGTCAGGCCGGAATGACATTAGGCGAGGGGTTCATCAGCGACCGTTACATTGGTGTATCAGGATTGGATCAGTTGATTTAATGATCTCTCCATGTTTTCGGTTTCTGATTGTTATCGGCCGGAGCGACAGCCACTTGATTCAGTAAAAGCTCAAACTTGGGGTCCGATGGTGATGGCGCCACATCGCCCACAATAAATCCGCGGTCATCGATGAGATAGGCGTGAGGAACCGCTTTAAGCTTCAATTTTTCCTGGATAAACGGGTCGGCATTTCCGTAAACAAAGGATAGCGCTTGTTTAGGATGTTCTTCAAGGTATTTACGAAAATCGCGGTAATCATCATCCATTGCAACGCCAATGAATTCCACCCTGCCGGCGAATTTTTCCTTCCAACGTTCCAGCAACTGAAGTTCCTTTAAGGATACGGGGCTCCATGTTGCAAAAAAATAGAGGTACACCGGCACTCCGGAAAGTTGGCTAACCGACCATCGTTCTTGCGCCTCATCCGTCAATTGGAGATCCGGAAATGCCGTTGCCGCTTTGCACCTCGTTAACTGAGTGTGGGCATCTGCAGCGATTGAATCGATATCAGCGTCTGTTCCGCTCGGTTGAAGCAACATCATTTCGATGGCGCTGCGATCGAAAGACTTATTGTAGTAACTATCCTTCAATCCATTTACACAAGCAAGCCTTCGAATCCGAGATGATTGCATCGTTGAATCGGCAATAAAAACTTCGGCCAGCATCTGCAAACTGCGATCGGCATTGATAGCCTTCATGATTCTTGCTTGCATATCACTCTTTCGACCTGTGAGCATGTTTTGATAATACAGCTTGAAACAACTGACAAAAGCCGGATTGTTCAAGGGCAACGCACGTGATTTCAAATACTGATTATAAAACTGCACGCGATTCATTCCATTGAGCAGGTGAAGTTCAGCTTCCGAATACAGGCGGTACGTTTCAAAAAAATCCGATGCATTGATTTTGCCATACACCGCTTGAGTGGAATCCGAGAAATGCTTAATCCAATGGTCAAATTCAGGTGCTATCTTTCGTTGCAGCGTATCCTTCTCATTTCGTTTGGCAAATAAATCAACCTTGAGTCGACGCTCTTGCAGTGAATTCATGTACTGCGTCGATCCGCGATATTCCTGGGCTGCAAAATCGTAGAAATGATCGGCAATGAAGCGACTGTAATCCAAGTTGTAGCTTCGAATGACTGCATTCAATTCATTTTCGGGTAAATCGATGAACTGCAACTCCACTTCGCTGCGATCGAAACGCTTGAAATCCGTCTTAGTTACTTGCGGAAACACGCAATTGTACGAGCTACCGGGCACTGCGTACAAAGCGGCCTCAATGCGTTGAATGTGGATATAAACCCTTCGGATTTCGGCAAGTTCGAATTCAACCTGAAACGTGGCATCATCGCGGACATCGCAACTTGCCAGGAGTTTGCGCAATCCGGAAAACTCATCAACGGGAAGTATAACGGCAAGTTTTCGTCCTTCATAACCCGGAGCTGTTCCTGAGATACGCACCAATGCTGCTGTTGCTTCCGCTAACAGCATCATCAGCATTACCAGTGTCAGCACAATTCTATTCACCATAGACATTCACTCCTGCGGGCAGGAACTGAGAAACGTCGCCTTTATTTTTAATAATCTCGCGAACGATGGTGCTGTTGATGGCGGCCATGGCTGGGTCAGCGAAAAGCAGGATCGTCTCAATCGCGGGATGCATGGCTTTATTCATCTGTGCTATGGAACGCTCATATTCGAAATCGCCTCCATTGCGAATTCCTCTCAAGATGAACCGAGCTTCATTAAGGCGACAAAAATCGACTGTTAGACCATCAAGCTCCTTGACCTGAATGCGTGACTCTCCCTGAAAGGTATCGACCAGCCACTGCTTTCGTTGTTCAAGCGAGAACATGGATGATTTGGACGTGTTACGTCCAATAGCGACGATAATCGAATCGAACAGCGGAAGCGCGCGGCGCACAATTTCCTCATGCCCTTTGGTAACAGGGTCAAATGAGCCGGGAAACACAGCAATTCTGTTCATGACAACAAACGTAAGTCAAAATTAGTTTGGCTTTCGAAAGAAGCTGAATCTGACATTACTATAGCTCTTCATTTGGAGAAATCCAAGCTGTTGACTGAGGTCGGTACGTTTGCCGTGTTCGATGACAACCAAGGTATTTTCCTGCATGGCCGGTGATGTCAGAATCCATTCAGGCAAGTGTTCCAGTTTGGGTAGGTCGTAAGGCGGATCGGCAAAGATTAAATCAAACGATTCCTCAGGGTTTTTCAAAAACTTGAACACATCTTGTTTGAGCGCATGCGCCTCAATGGCTTCAAAGTTTCGGAAATTATCGTTGATGAATTTCACGTGCAGCGGTTGAATATC
>JBKCDO010000106.1:0-20799 GCA_046304755.1 Flavobacteriales bacterium | reverse complement strand
GCATATACCATACTCGTGGCTGTCCTTTCGTAATATCACGAAAGTGCATGAAATCATCCATACCCCACTGGGAGACCATCACCTCCGGCCAAGGCAGCGCGGCATGTCCAATATCCCCATTAGCCATGGGATGCGACTCCGGTAATGTGATGCCGCTCAAGAGTGTTTCCACAACATATTTCTCGAGCAGATGGGTCCCCACTTTTTGATGCGAACACACAAAAATGTCGTGTTCATCCGTGTCCCATGTTTCTTGCAACTGACGAATACAAGCAGGGGCGATGATGGGCGGATAGTTTCGTCCGTCCCAGTGTTTGTGCAGAAATCCAAAGGCATTGAGTGGCGCGGCCGGCTCGATGATGTGAAATTTGTCGTGTGCGTGTCCCATAATTATAAGTAAGCGACCAGCAATCCACATTCGGTTTGCAGGACATAATGATTGATGTTATTCGTAGTAAACCAATCCAGGAAATTCTGACATTCCGTTTGTCGATCCACAACATTGTCGGCAAGAATGACTGTGCCTTTGCCAATGTGTTTCCCTTCGATCAAAGCCAACAGCTGTTGATGATAGTGGCTTTTTTGTGCATCGAAGAACACCATATCGTAGTGACCTTCAAGCGAAGCAATAACATCCATGGCTTCTCCTTGCTTCACGGTCACCGGTGCTTTGCACTTATTGAATCGTTCCTGACTGCTTTGAGCGACCTCAGTGTGGAACTCAATCGTGTCGATATGCTGTTCTGTATGATTTTGAAGACCTGAAACCATGTATAGTGCAGATAGACCATGTCCGGTTCCGAACTCCAGTGTGCGCTTGGGATTTACTGCAATGGTGAGGCAGCGCATCAAGTCTCCTGTGTCGCTGCGAATGGGATTGCGCCAGCCATAACGACCTTCGTTGTTGGTGTAGCTTTCTCCCTGCTTGCTGTAAGTTTCCAGCAGCTCAATCTCTTTTTCGATAATAGGTGTTGTCATGATATGGGTATTTAATGAACGATAAAATGTCGTCCGGTTTCATTTTCGATGACCTCGATTTTGCTCGGTTGAATGGGGCGAATGTGCCATTTGGAAACGATTTGCCCATCGACCGCCATTTCATGATGACAGGTTTCCGATGGACAATGAAAAGTGACGGAAGCACACGTATGTTCAACGCCCTCGCGCACAAATCGCCAGCGGTCGTGCTCTCCGATGGCGTTCTGATTGAATCGAACGAGAATAGTCATGGTTGGTTAATCAAGGTGTACGAATCTAGTGATATGTTCGCATCCATCCTACATTTAGCCTATGAATTCAAAATCAGTTGAAGAATCGGAAGTCACTATCACCGAACTGATGATTCCGGCCTACGCCAATTTCGGAGGTAAGGTCCACGGCGGAATTTTATTATCGCTTATGGATAAGGTAGCTTATGTCTGTGCTTCAAAATATGCCCAGTCCTATTGCGTCACCGTGGCAGTCGAGGGTGTCGAGTTTTTGACGCCGGTGGAAGTAGGGGAGTTGGTGTCACTGAAGGCTTCCGTTAATTATGTGGGGCGTACTACCATGATTGTCGGCATACGTGTGGAATCGTTGCATCCGCAGTCGGGTGTATCGAAACATACCAATTCCTGTTACTTCACCATGGCGGCAAAAGATGAGCACGGAGAATTGTGTGAAGTTCCAGCATTGCATATTTCTACCGAAACGCAACTACGCCGTTTTTGCGAGGGGAAAGCCATACGTCGTTTATCCCTTCAAAAGCGTGAGTATCTCAAAGCCAATCTTGAGGGCATCGAACTTCAGGAACGCATGGCCATGACCGAAGGCGAGCGCGTTAGCGTTACGTTTCGTTGATAATGCGTTCATCCTGTTTACCAAGCGGCCGTGTAACTTTGCCAAATGGAATGGAAAGAATTAATTGAATGGTTCTCATCAGATGCCGTTCGTTCGGTACTCGGTAATCCGCGCGTTTTTCGTCAAGGAAGTATTTTGTTGCATGCCAATGAACAGGTCAATGGTGTGTTTGTACTCATACGTGGGGATATTTCTGCTCAGCTTTCACATGGTGGAATGTTGGCGCTAGAGGCACCGACTTGTGTCGGAGAATTAGGTTTTTTAGGACAAAACCCGGCGATAGCAACGGTGGAATGTAAGAGTGAAGTGGAGGCGTATTTTATTGACCGTGGGTGTTTGTTTGCTTTGAGCGAGTTGGATCATCGAAAGGCAATGGAGCTGATGCTGATGCTTTCCAAGATGGCACTTGAGCGTTGGGGAGGCCGATACCACGATCGTTATATTGCATTAGTTGCGCACGATGAAAAGAAGGCTGAATTGGTTGATTTCGTCCGCCGTCACCGTGAGTTTTTTACCGGTCATAATCTTATAGCAACCCAAACCACAGGTAAGCGTTTATCAGGTGAGTTGGGCATTACCATTGCCCGCACCACGCTTTCCGGACCAATGGGGGGTGATCAGGAAATTGGTGGATTAGTCTCCAACGGCTTGATAGAAGCAGTGTTCTTTTTCCGCGACCCGGCGTGGTCGGCACCGCACCTTTCGGATGTCAATGCGCTTGTGCGTATTTGTGAGGTGCACAATGTTCCTATTGCAACGAATGTGGCGACGGCTGAGTTAATGCTGGCTCGATAGCCTATTTTTATAGCATAGCAAAAATTACCTATACGACCCACTGGAAGCTTGTGCTGCTATTTCGGTGGAATTATTGTTTTTAAAGGGTTTCAGCCATTTTTGTCCGTTTCTCTTGCTTTCAAAAAATAGGTAAATCATGCGATTGAATTGCCCCATGCGTTAAGGGTAGCTTTCGTTCAAAATTCAACGCTATGAAAAACGCACTTTTTTCCCTCCTGTTTATGCTGAGCACAAGTTTGGTTTTGAACGCCCAACTGACAGCTTCATTCAACGAAGTAGAACTCACTCCCCTGTATGATCGCATAGCCTCGAGCTATGGTGTCGCCAATGGGCGTGTTGTCGGTGTTGAGATTTACTGGAATCAAGAGCATACGCGCTGTTATCATCACTACACACTTGAAGTGCAGCAGGCCATCAAGGGCAAACTGCCTGAGACTATCGTTGTGGTAGAGGATTGTACCTCAGCTTATACAAGTTCGCCTGAAGGTAATGTCTGCGGACTTCAAATTGGCACTGAGCTTATCGCCTTTTTTGATCGCATTCCGAAGGATTGGGAGTGTGGTTATACTCCCCGCCACGCCTATGCTTCTGTGTTTAATTACACCTTAGACGCAGCGGAGCAAACAGCGGTGCAGTGATTTGGTTCTTTCACTTCCATAAAATATAACGCTTGGTTTAACAACCTCACTTTTCCAAGTGTTTCGACGAGGTCAACAGGTCGCTCAATGGGCGGCCTGTTGGCTTTTATCAGTTGATGGCTTGACTTGCCTCAATCGCGTTTGGGCAATAAAGCACCACCTTTAAGGTTGTTGATACAACTGAAAACCTGACAAACATGCGATTCCTAAACCGTGATGCAAAACGCTGGTGCTTGTTGGCACTGGGCGTATGGATGGCAATCTGTGCTTCTGCGCAATTTCCTTATTCCCGTTGGATGATACAAGCGAATGCCGGACCTGATGTAAAGGGGCAGTGGGTTTTTGCCGGCGCGCTCTGTGCATCGGGATATGACGATTGGGGCGTACGAGCCGAGTGGCGGGACTGGCGTTATGCTTCTGAGCACACACCGAATGATTATGAGCCTGGCTTGTGCGTTTGGGGCGATTGCAGTCCGCGTGATCATGTGTGGTCGCACGCTGTTATGGTTACCCGCCGGTGGACGGTCATGCCGTATTGGTTGGAATGTGGACTTGACGCCGGCCCTGCATTTCTTATTCGCAAGGAGTTGCGATTTACACCCAACGAAGGCAGAGGAATGTTTGAGAGTAATTACCTGCAGCGAACCAACTCGGCTTACGGTGCAGCGGCAGCCGTTCGCGCTCATCTGGATTGGTTCCCGAGTCGCTATTGGGGATGTTCAGTGGGGATCAACACTCTCTTTGAGCGAACCTCCAGGGTGGCATTTGATTTCGCCATGCAATTTGGATTTACGCGGTTTAAAGGGAGGAGGTAGATAGGTAGGCGAAATTTCACATTATCTTGCACCTATGCCTCGCATTTCCTTTCTACTGCTTACCCTTTTCCTCATCAGCTCATGCAAACCCGATGTCGTGGTTGATCCACCCGCAGAACAACCGGATGGTAATGATTTCTATGGAACACCTTTCCAGGGCATTCCTGCAACGGAAGACATCATCATGTATGAAGTGAATCTGCGTGCGTTCAGCTCCCAAGGGAATTTGCAAGGTGTCATTGATAAACTCGATCACCTGCAATCGCTGCATGTGAACGTCATTTGGTTGATGCCGATTTATCCGATAGGAACCATCAATTCGGTCAACTCACCATACAGTGTAAAGGATCATAAGGCGGTGAGTGCTGAGTATGGAGATTTGGCCAAGTTGCGACAACTTACCGATGCCGCACACGCTCGCGGAATGGCGGTGATTCTGGACTGGGTCGCCAATCACACCGCATGGGATCATCCATGGATGAACACACCTTCGTGGTATTCGCAAGATGCCAACGGCAATGTGATCATGCCACCGGGAACCAACTGGGCCGATGTAGCCGACTTGAATTTCGAAAATCACGATATGCGCAATGCGATGGTTGACGCCATGAAATATTGGGTGTTGCAAGCCAACGTCGATGGTTTTCGTTGCGATTACGCCAATGGTGTTCCGTTTGATTTCTGGTTGGATGCCATCACAGCATTACGCTCGCTGCCCGGACGCGAGTTGATTATGCTTGCCGAAGGCGACCGTGTGGATCATTACGCTGCCGGATTTGATATGACGTTCTCATGGGATTATTATACTGCACTGAAGAATGTGTTTGCCGGTCAACCCGCATTTACCATCAATGCCATCAGTGGTAATGAATACCTTCAAGTGCCAGCGGGCAAGCAAAAGCTACGCTTTACCACAAACCACGATCAATCGGCGTGGGAGGCCGCGCCACCATCGCTTTTCGGTGGAATCGCCGGTGCTACAGCTGCAACTGTTGCCATGACTTTTATGCAAGGTGTGCCACTGATTTATACAGGACAAGAAACGGGTCGAACAACGACAACGCCGTTCTTTTCGAATTCACCCATTGATTGGAATGCGAATTTGGCGATGGTGAATGATTACCGATCCATCTACAGTATTTACGCTGCAAGTGATGCCGCGCGTCGTGGCACGAGCACCCTTTATTCCGCCAATGACGCCATTATTGTTGAGCGCGTTTTCAACGGAGAACATTTACTGGTGATTGTCAATGCGCGCAACAGTGCGGTGACAGTGCCCATGCCTGCAGCCCTTGTCAATACAGCCTGGACCGAAGCACAAACGGGTGCCACTGAGTTCATCAGCGATAACATGGGGTTGATGCCTTATGGGTATAAGGTGTTGAGGTATGTGGAGTAGATATCCTAAGCCGGGAGCCACAATCGCTTAATTCTGAGTTAACAAAATAAGTGTATCCGCTGTTATTCTTTTTTTTATCATAACGAGAGCGATACATTGATTTTTTTCAGTCGAGTGCACGTTTGCACTCGACTATGAAAAGCCTATTCATTCTTCTATTCATCTCTGCTTCACTTGAGGTTTGTGCCCAAACGGGTCTTCAAGGAATTTTCGTTGAACCGTATTATGTCACATCTAAAGCCGACCATGCCGCATTCAATTCCGGTGGTCCTTTGGAAGAAGGCGCGGTGACCTATCGCATTTTTGTTGATCTCGAACCGGGTTACCGTTTTCAAGCTGCTTACGGTTCGCCTGACCATCCGCTGGAAATATCGTCAGATCACGTATTCTTTAACCATAATCACTCCGGGAACACCTATCCCAATATTATCCCGGAGCGTGATCTCGCCCGTGATATCGTGCTGCTTGATTCCTGGGTAACTGCAGGAGCAGCTACGGAAAATCACTTAGGTATTCCGCGCAAGTTCGATTTCTTGGCTCAAGATGGTCTACTGAGATTTAAAGGTGGCTTCTTGGAAAACACGGTCAGGCTGGCTGAAGATGATACGAGTCCGCTTACCATCAAACTGAGCGATTGCGATGGCCTTGCTCGCACAGAACATTTACCGGTAACAACCATTTACAATATGGATTCCCTCGGTTGGGCCATGAGTAGTGTTTCGCGCGCCAAATCACTTGTAGTGAATAACGGCGCCTGGGCTTGCATGGGGAAGGGATCGGTTGGCGCGGATTCACTCTCGGGAAATCACGTCCTAATTGCGCAAGTGACAACAGCCGGAAAGCTCGACTACAAACTGAATATCATGATTGGAACCCCCGAGGGAAAGTCGATTCAATATGTCTATGCTAACCCTCAGGATAGGGAAGTCCTTCACCCGTCGTTAACAGGCCAATTTATTTGGCAAGGAGCGGCGGAATCAGGCAAGAAATCCAAGGGTAAAAAGTCCAACAAGAAATCGTAAGCGTTGGTTTGATTCTATGAAAAACATTGTCACCTCATTTCAAACATTATTGCTATTACTAGTGGCCATGTTGCTTGCAACTGTAGTTCAGGCCCAAGGCAGGTTCACCGGACGAATCACCGATGCACAAGGAGAACCCATGTTCGGCGTTGTTGTCGTGGATACCAACGATTATGCGATAATCGGGCAATCCGATTTTGATGGTTTATTCTCCATCAAGATTCCGGATTCAAAGTCGCATACGTTCAAATTGAGCTTGCTGGGATATGAGGAAATTATCGAGGCTATCGTTGTGAAGGATGGACAAGTAATCAATAAAGAATACACCTTGTTTGAAAAGTCCTTGTTGAGTAATGAGGTGAAAATTGAAGCAAAAGCGATACGCTCGGCGGATACATACATGGAGAAAATCAAGATGAATTCCACTACGTCTTTGGATTACATTTCTTCGGCGACAATCAAAAAAACAGGGGATAGTAACGTATTGAACGCGGTGGCCAGGGTGTCGGGCGTGTCCACCAGCGGCGGCTTGATTACGGTGCGCGGTATCGGTGACCGATACGTGAAGACGATGCTCAATGGAAGCAGAATTCCCACGCTCGATCCACTGACCAATAACATCAAGCTCGATATTTTTCCGGCAAGTTTGGTCGATAACATTGTTATCACGAAAACCCAGAGTCCTGATTTACCGGGTGATTGGGCCGGAGCTTACATCTCGGTTGAAACAAAGGATTATCCCGATAAGCTTACTGTCAATGTAGAGAGTCAGATTGGCTATAATCCGCAGTTTACGTTTCAGGATTTTGTGACTTCAGAGCGAAGTTCAACGGATTGGTTGGGTTACGATAACGGTTTGCGCACCCGCACAGGAAATGATATCGTTGCTCCTAATTTGAACCCTTCAAGCTATCAGGAACTCGTCGCCCTCGGTTTAGGTGATTACTACAACTCCATGGGTATTACGGGTTGGACTGATGGAAACGCGCTGGCGGATACCTACTTCCGCATGGGGCTCGTCCAATTGGGGTTGTTGCCAGCTGCGTTGATTAACGATGCAACGGCTTACCAGGAAGCACTTGCCTCCTATAACGCCACCTATAAGCCTCAAGCCTATCGTTATATCAATCCGAACAATACAGACTATAATAATGGGTTTTCCAACAATTGGACAACCAAGTTTCGAAAGGCACCACTTTCTTATTCTCAGAATGTGAGCTTCGGAAACCAGTCAACCTTGTTCGGTCGACCGCTTGGTTACTTTGTGGGTATTCGTTATGGCAACAGTTATCGCTATGATCCCAATGGTGTTTCACAGCGTATATTGAACGAGGATCAAGGGTACCGCGTGGAAACGTCCGATCAAACTTTGATTAGTCGCGAAACTCATTCGTGGAGTGGGTTGTTGAATTTTGCCTACAAGCTAAACGACAACAATAAGCTCTCCCTCCTTTTTATGCCGAACATCATTGGCAATAATGATGTGGCTGCATTCACCAATGTGCCGCGTGTTGAGGATGGAATTATACTTGACGACGAGTTGACGGCAAGAAGAAATATGTTCTACGAGCAACGTAAACAGCTCATCTATCAATTCTCTTCACAGCACTTTATCCCATCCAAGAAAATCAAAATAGAAAGCAATGCGTCTTATACAGATGGTGCCTCTGTGGCTCCTGACTTCAGGACAACGGAGTATCAGTTCTTTCGTCAAGACCCCAACAGCATTGGTTTTTACCCAACTGTCGGTGATGGTATTCGCCGGTTCTATCGTTATCTCGACGAGAATATTCTGGATGCTCGTTTGAGCGTTGAAATACCGTTGAGCAGTAAGCCCGGGGGTGAATCGAATAAATTAAAGATTGGAGGTGCTAAGCTTTACAACTATCGTAAAATCGATAACGAGGAATACAGGGTTATGCTGGGCAACGGTCCTGTTCCTGTCTTGCAGTCGACTGATATCGATGGCTACATGCTCGACCGATTTACCATGACTGATTCGCTGATCGACTTTTATTATGTTTCGTTGGATGAGGACCGCAATCACAGCTTCGGGCATAGTAGAGTTGATGCGGCATTTGCAATGGTGACCTATGATTTGACGGCGAGTTTGAAGTTCTCCGGTGGCGCACGCATAGAACATACCGATATTTTCACGGATGTCGACAAGTTTTTTGCTGAAGGCTATGTGCGCGATGATCCCCGCCGTGCAAACGTTCCAAACTTTCCTAATGTAAACGCAGTGGATATGAATGAGTGGGACTTTTTACCCAGCGGAAGCCTTATCTACAAATTGGAGTCAGAGAAATTGGAACGCGTCAATTTGCGCTTGAACTACAGTCGCTCGCTCGCTCGCCCCAGTATTCGTGAGTTGAATGATGCTGCTATCCTCGATAACGAGTTCCGTCAATTCATCTATGGTAACTCCGATTTGAAGATTGCCGAGATTACCAATTACGATTTCCGCGCGGAGACCTATTTTAAAAATGGCGACAATGTCTCTGTGAGTCTGTTCTATAAGGATTTTACCAATCACATTGAAATGGGTTTTGGTAATGTCGGAATTACGTGGGAGAATGTTCCGGAATCGAACGTCATTGGTCTGGAGCTGGAAGGGAAGAAGGATATCGGAAAACACTTGGAGTTTAGAGGAAATGTGACATTGGCTAAATCTGAAACCCAATTCGTGCGAAGGGATTTCAGCATTGTTGATGGTCAGAAGTTCTATACACCGATTGATACCATCTATCGCCCTATGTTCGGACAAGCGCCATACTTGGTCAATGCGATGCTTTCATACAAAGCAGATTCACTGGGGTTGACAGCAACGGTGAGCTACAATGTTCAGGGCGAGCGTCTGGTAATCACCGGTGCGTTTAAAGGCTGGGCAGATGTGTATGAATTGCCACGCCATTTGGTTGACTTCAAAGTATCGAAGAAAATCGGCGATCATTTCACAGCAAGTTTGACGGTGCGGGATATACTGAACGCACCGGTGCTGAGAGCCTATGATTTGCCCACGGGCTGGTTTGATTTCGATCGCTTCCGTTACGGTACAACTTATTTGCTCAGCATCGGCTACAAATTATGATACGTATGAAATATCTTTTAATGGTTATTGTGATGACTTGTGCTGTTTCATTGGCACAGGCTCAGTTAGAAGGCCTTCACATCGAAACGTATTATATCAGTGATTCGCTTGATGCCACTGATGTTATTGGTGGCGATTTGCAAGCCGGCGAAACAACATATCGCGTTTATGTCGATATGGCTCCTGGTTCTAAGCTTGTTTCGGCTTTCGGAGATGTTGATCATCCATTTGAAATATCGAGCTCGCGCAGGTTCTTCAATAATATCGATGGAGCAACCTTCGGATATGATATTCCTAAGGTGTCCTATGAATCCAATACCGTTGCGCTCGACTCTTATATTACCCTAGGTCAAAACGGGTTTCAGGGGTTGAAAAATTACTTTGGTGTTCCAAAGCAAGAAGATACTGACGGTTCATTTATCGGCGGTGTCAATAATGATGGCGGCAGTGAAATGATTAATGGAGGATTATTGGTGAATAATGATCCATTGGCAGGAATACCGCTTACAGAGGCGGATGGTATGGATACACTGAACCTCGTAACAGAGGATTGGTTCAACTTCGGTGTTGTGGACTTTACGACCGGTGAAGACTCAACTATTTTTAGTGTGAACGCCGTTGATTCCAGTTTTACGAGTTCACAATTTGAGCTACGCTGCAGTGGTGTTTATGGCGTTACACAGGACACCAACAAGGTATTGCTCGCTCAGCTCACAACACCGGGAGAAATTGCGCTGCGTTTAAATATCCGACTATTGACATCGGGTGGCGATACCCTAACGTACTATGGTACCAATGTGGTGAGTCAACCCAATACGTTCTTCGCGCCGTTCTTGGTCTATCCGCAAGTGTGTGGTTGCACAGATCCTGAATACCTTGAGTTCAGTTCGGATTATGCTTGTGAAGAAGAAGGATCTTGCCAGACGCCGATTGTCTTTGGATGCACGGATACCCTTGCGTGCAATTATGACGCATTAGCTAATTATCACATCGATAATTTGTGCTGCTATCCCGGTTTCTGTCAAGAGCGTGATTTAGAAGAAGTGTGTCCGCAACTCAAAGGAGAGACGTTCGATTTTAAGGTTTACCCCAATCCGGCATCGGATGATGTATTTGTTCAGGTGATTAGTGGCGTAAGCTCAAATCTAGTTATTGAAGTGTCCGACTACAATGGCGTTGTCGTGCACAGGGAAAGTCTTGTTGATGCTCCTCTGAATTATAGCACGCAGATTGATTTTAGTGATAGGCCTTCCGGAATATATCTGGTGCGTGTTACCGGTGTAGAGGGAGTTAAAAACGAAATGCTGGTTAAACTTTGAATGCCATGAAAAACGCAAATGCTATTCTATTGCTTATTGGGCTTGTAACAACCATCATGGTGGGTTGTGCGAAAGAGGAGGAGCCTCCGTACGTTATTGAACGCGGCACAGTTGAGGACGCAGATGGAAATTTATATGAAACCGTCAAGATTGGAAACCAATGGTGGATGGCCGAGAATCTCCGTGTAACCAAGTTCAACGATGGTACTCCAATCGCTTATATACCGGTTGTTTCAGGAGCAGATTCAGCGTGGGCGCATGTTGATTCTGCAGCCTATTGTTTTATCGTAGATACCTTATATGGCTGCTTGTATAATGCTCACACTATTACAGGTGAAAAAAATATTGCCCCTGAGGGTTGGCATGTGCCTAAGGATGAGGAATGGCGCGAGTTGGAGCATACGTTAGGGATGAGTGAGGAGGAGTCTGCTCAAACGGGCTGGCGAGGCAATTCCGAAGCAAACTTGCTGACATCACTTTACAATTTGGGATGGCCGGCAAATGACCGGAATGTTGGTTTGTATGGTACTGATTATTTCGGATTCAATGCCATTCCTGCGAGTGTTCGGGGGCATGATGGCCGCACGAATTCACAGGGCAACTCGGCGTGGTGGTGGTCTAATACCCTGCAGTCGGGCCAATGTTATTATCGGACAATTGATTCCTATCACCAACGTATTTTCCGTCAAGTCACCCTGCCTGCCTATGGCATGAGTATTCGCTGTGTAAAAGACTAAACGACTATGAAAAAATCTCTTCTGCTTCTATTAATTGCTGTTACAACAGATTGCTTTTCTCAGGACTCATTAAGCCGCTGGTCGTTCGGTTTGATGGGTGGGGTAGAGCAATGTGGTAGATCATTAAACCATACAGAGGGCGATCAGGGTGCCATTGATCAATGGAATTCCTTAGAGAACAATGTATGGCGATTGAGTGGTGGTTTGCGTGCTGAACGAAAATTGTCCGAGCACTTTTCTTTGCTAACCGGATTGAATTATACAGACCGTGGATACAGCATCGATACCTTAAAAGAAAGCAGTTTGTATGATTTGAATTTTCATTTCCGATATGTGGAAGTGCCTGTTGGCGTGATTTATACCGGTAAATCATTTGGCAAAAACGCAGTGCTTGCCTCAGCGGGAATGTCTCTTGGTTATGCCGTAAACAATGTTCTTTTCTACCGTAAGGATGGTCAATCTGCATTGTTTGATATGCAAGCAGTAAGCGACATCAATCCCTTTCAGGCAAATGTTAGCGCTGCGTTAGGAGTTCGCAGGGCTATAACCAATAGTGCAAATGCTGACTTCTATTTGTGTGGGAATCAGTCGCTGTTGTCGTTGGCTCAAGGTACACTGGAAAGGAGGTTTTATACCTTCGGATTCTGCATTGCCGTGACCAGCCGTTTCTAGTGTTAGGATGATGTTGTGTCCGATCACGCATCTGTCAACCGGGTGTTACGGATATTACTCGAAAGCCACGTTAAATAAGGAATTCGGAAAGATTTCTTTAAAAGAAGCGTAATAGCATCATCATCTTTTGTGCATGTTGAGTAGCACATCTTCGCCACGCAAATTTTTCCATTAATTAACTTAATTCAAAATCCAAAATGAAAATGCATTTTACTAAAGTTGTTGCCGTTGCTGCAATGATTTTTGCCGGTTTCACCGGTGTTGCTCAAACCAACTTGGGTGCCGATTGCGGTTGTCCTGCTGTTGGTTCTCGTACTTCAGTTAACGTTTCATCACTTCCGGGTGCTACTGCAATTGCCGGTGATGCTGATGCGTTTCAATTGACTTCAGGTGCTACATTTACTTGTAACAACACCTACATCCTCGACAAGAAGATCTACGTTCCAGCTGGTCAAACGTTGAACATTGCTCCCGGTACTTTAATTAAGGGTGCTGCTGCTGCTACTGCTGCAGATCAAACTGCCTTGGTTGTTGAGCGCGGTGGTAAAATCATGGCTGCCGGTACTGAGTCTTGTCCAATCGTGTTCACAGCTAACGCCGATCCAATGGACGGTACGTATTCAGTAGCGAACATCGGTCAGTGGGGTGGTTTGGTAATCTTAGGTCGTGCGACAAACAACCTCGTTGCTGCTAACACTCCTCAAGCTTTCGGTAGCAAAGTAGGTTTGGCTCCAGGTCTTGGTTTGATCGAAGGTTTCAACAATACCGGTGCACACAACCGTTATGGTGTTCAAACTTCAGGTGCTCTTTTCTCAGGAGAAGCTGCTCTTGGAAACTTTGATGATAACGATAACAGCGGTGTGTTGAAGTACGTATCTATCCGTCACACAGGTGCTATTCTTGAAGTAGGTGCTGAGATCAATGGTCTTACACTTGGTTCAGTAGGCCGCGGTACGACTATCGAGCACATCGAAATCGTATCAGGCGCGGATGACCAAATCGAATTGTTCGGTGGTACAGTGAACATGAAGTATGTAAGCAGCCTGTTCGGTAACGACGACATGCTTGACTACGACCATGGTTACTCTGGTAAAATCCAGTTCTTCTTCGGTATGAAGAATGACGGTACTGCTGCCGGTCAAGCTAGCCCTGATAACGACAACGGTATCGAGGCTGATAGCGATGATAACGCTGCAATGTCTAGCCCTGTTGCTGTTCCTGTAATCTACAACTCTACGTTCATCGGTAACCCAAAGTCTGCAGGTACTGCTGACAACCGCGGTTTGGCTGCTATCAACGCAAAGGACGGTGCAGGTGGTAAAATCTACAACTCGGTTTTCGCTAACTTCAAAAACGGTTTGAACCTCGAGAAGACATTAGGATCACGCACACTTGCAGGTGGTGGTAATGCATGGCACAACTGGTATGCTGTTCCATCAACCCCAACTACTCCAACTGCTTCTACAGGTAATGGCACATTGAACTTGGAAGTAAAGTGCAACCACTTCGTAGGTATCACTAATCCATTTGTTTTCAACGGTAGCACCTTGGCTGCTAACGGTACTGCTTTGACTGCCGGTTCATCTTCTGACGCCGGTATTGCTAACGGTGCTGAGTTCACTCAGTTCACTACCACTGACAAGAACGTAATCGTTACAGGTAACACACTTCCAGGTTTCGACTACAACTTCACACGTTCAGGTAACACTTTCACTGCGAAGAATGACCCAACTCCAAACCCAGCTTTGTCTGTAACAGGTTGCCCAACAGTTCCTGTTGACGGTTTCTTCGAGCCGGCTAACTACCGTGGTGCTTTCTCTTCTGAGTACGGTGAAAACTGGTTGTCTACCTGGTCTTATTCTCAAGTATTGGGTGCTACACGTGGTGTTGCTGCTTGCCCAACAGACTTGAACTTCGACGGTCAGACAAACGTGAATGACTTCTTGATCTTCGCTCCTGCTTTCGGTACTACTTGTAACTAATATTTAATTGATTCCCGCAAGGGTTTCCTAACAAAAAAGAATTATGAATACAATCAAGTACATCTTCGTTGCTTTGTTCGCCTGCAGTTTTGCAGCAGCACAAGCACAAGGCTTGCAGGGTATCGTTGTAGAACGCTACTACCAGGCCAATGCAGCAGACGTAAGTGATGCTACCGCTCAAGGAGCGTTGGTGCCACTCACAACCGGTTCAGTTACCTATCGCGTATTCGTTGATATGGCTGCCGGTTACAAATTCTCTCAGATTTATGGTAGCCCAACGCACGCTTTGACAGTGAGCTCTACGGCTAACTTCTATAACGATCCTAACTGGGGTGTATCTTTGGATCCGGGAACTGTGACAACCGCCAACATTCGTAAGAATACCGGTATGATTGACTCATGGTTTACTACCGGTGGTACTGCTGTAGGTAAGGTGGGTGTTCGCAAGACCGATGATACTGATGGTTCATTGGGAAATGCGCAGTCTATCCTTGCCAACAATCCAGGTTCTTGCTTCGGTTCTCCAATCAATGGTTCAGGTGCTAAGGATGGTATCGCTGCTGAAGTGGCGAACTCTTACCTCGCACCAAATGCGCTTGGTTTGGGTTCTGCACTGGATGTTTTGGATCCGCAAAATGCCGGTCAAGTTGGTAGCTCTATCACCATCAATGATGGTGCGATTGCAGCCCTCGGTGGAGTTGTTGGTGCAACCGCGGACAATTTGGTGTTGATTGGACAGTTCACAACAACCGGTAGTTTGAGCTTCGCGTTGAACGTACAGTTGATCAACATCGCAACCGGTGTTGCTGAAAACTATGTAGCTTCTAGCCCGGTGTCTGGTGAGCTTACCAGCGCATCATTGACACAAACAGTGTTGCCAACTTGTCCTGTCGTATCAAATGGTAACGACGGCCCATCAGCTGCTGCGAATGTTCAACTGAATACAAATAACAATTACCCCAATTGTTTGGCCATCACAGGCACCTTAGCAGGTGCAACAGATTCCCCTGAGTCGGTTTCAGTAGGTGTTGACAAGTGGTATCGCTTTACTGCTCAGTCTTCAGCTGTTAGTATCACGCTTACTTCATCAACAAGCGATGATATCATCGAACTGTATCAGCAAGCAGGTGCAAGCTACACCTTGATGGCCGGTGGAACAGAAAATGCTTCTGCCGGTGATAGCGATTTCGAACGTTTGAACTACACCGGTTTGACCCCTGGTACACAGTATTATGTGTCTGTTGGTTCAGCAGGTGGCACACCGGGAACTTTCTCCTTGTGTATTCAACAGCTGTTGCCTTCGGGCTGTGCAACTGCTTTGCCTGTTGGTGGTTTGAATCTGTGCTCAACCTATCGCGCTGTTTACCGAGGTGCTACGGGTGTTACCTATGATTTCAGCTTCCAAGGAGTTGGCGGTGGTGCTTCAGGTACAACTACCCTCAATGGTACAAATGGTGTTATTTCATTGTCGAATACTGCTTTGGGTCTTCGCTATGCAGGTGTTTATGATGTAACAGTTGGTGTTAACTACGCCCTGCTAAACTCCGCCGGCACAACAGAAATTATAACTGTTGCAGGAACTGCTGCAGGCTTGTGTAATGATGTTACCATTATGGCTCAGCCTAATATGGAAGTCCGTGCAAACCAACGTTGCAACGCAACCTTGGTGCGTGGTAACTGGTTGGCAGGAACACGTGTTGGTACAACTTCATTGTGTGGTGCAACATCTTACACTTATGAGTTTACTCAGGTGGTGAGCTGCGGCGACAACACGGTTGTTTCTGTTGCTCCTTCTGAATTTACAGCTACATCTCCTTACCTCAATTTGGGTGTATTGCCTAACTTGGGTAGCTTGGGCGCTTGGGTAGTGCGTATCCGTCCAAACTTCGGTGCTACTAATGGTTCATACGGTCCTGCACAAACCATTCAGGTTGTAGGAACAGCTTCAGCTAGCGGTATGATCGAGGAAGGTGCAATCGTAGCGGATGAGCGTTCATTCGAAATGGGTGTTCAAGGCTCAATCTATCCTAACCCTTCAAACGGTTCTATGATTGCCTTGAATTTCACTGATCTTACCGGCAATCAGGTGCAGGTTCGCATCATGGATGCTATGGGTCGCGAAGTATTCCGCTCAGCTTACAGCGTTGATGGATCATTGAATCAGATTATTTCATTCGACCAGACACTGGCTGCCGGTGTCTACATGGTTGAAATGACAGACGGTTCTAATATGGTTTCTGAAAGAATGATCGTGAAGAACTAAGGTGTTTGTACGATCTTTTGCAGGAAGCGCCTCCAACGGGAGGCGCTTCTTTTTTGTGCTCAAATTCGGTTGTTAGGATAGTGTTATCCAGCGAACGATGTAAGTCAGTTTTACTTAATAGTTTCATAAACCGCTCTTCAACTTAATCGAGGGTTCATATAAGAGTTTTGAAACCTCAACTATCTACCTATGAAATTCAAAAGTCTCCTTATCTCTCTCTTTTCGCTATCGTTTTATTGCGCTCAATCTCAAGGCCTCGAAGGCATCATCGTAGAGCGCTATTATGAAACGGATGCTGCTGATGAAACGAATGCGCTGGACAATGGTTCGATTGTGCCACTTCCTGCAGGAAGCGTTGTGTATCGCGTTTTTGTTGACATGGCTCCCGGATACAAATTCTCTCAGCTCTTCGGCACTGCCGATCATCCGCTTACGGTGAATGCCACCAACGACTTTTACAATGATCCATCTTATGGTGTTACAGTGAATCCGGCAACAATTAGCGCCAATAATATTCGCAAACACACGGCTCTTATTGACTCATGGTTTGCTGCAGGTGGACTTTCCAACGGTAAAGTGGGGGTTCTTAAAATAGAAGATACCGATGGCTCAGTTGGCAATCAGCACAATGTACTCGCCAATAATCCCGGGGGTTGTTATGGTTTGCCCATTAATGGTACTAATGCGCAGGATGGTATGACGCCCAATGCGCCTGAGACTTATGTGCTGCCGAATTCATTGGGATTGGGTAGTGCACTCGATGCGTTGGATCAAATTGCAGGTAATGCCGTACTTATCGATAATGGTGCTATTGCATCGCTGGGTGGAATTGTGGGTCCAACGGCTTCCAATCGCGTTTTGATCGGCCAATTCACTGTGGATGGTGATATCTCTTTTGCATTGAATGTTCAGTTAGTGAACACTGCGAATGGTGCTGCTGAAAACTATGTGTCTTCGAATCCAATGGCAGGTGAACTTACACACCCAACACTCACTTACAACAGCAATATTGCACCAACAATCGCGATTACTTCACCCAACAACGGTTCTACTATCGGGTTTGGAAATTACACCCTTACCGCTGATGCAAACGATAACCAAGGCTATGTTACGGGTGTTGAATTCTTCGTGGATGGTGTGTCTGTAGGTACCGATGCAGCTGCACCATATGAGGTGGTCTACAACGCCACGGTTGGAGCCCATGTTATTACTGCAACGGCTATCGACGGTGATTGCCTGACCGCTCAAGCTCAGGCGGTGAACATTACCGTTTCGAGCAATTCGGCGCCGACGGTTTCATTGACAGCTCCCTCCACTGCTGTCGCCGGCTCTTCGGTGACGTTAAGTGCAACGGCGTCGGACTCAGACGGCACGGTGGCGCAAGTAGAGTTTTTTGTAGACGGTGTTTCTGTTGGAACAGATGCTACCAGCCCGTTCACTTTTACTTGGATGGCGACCTTGGGCGAGAATCAGGAAATCACTGCTGTTGCCACTGACAACTCGGGTCTTTCGACTACCTCCAATGTCGTGACCATTACAGTGACTTCGAACATTGCTCCAACAGTTGCCATTACATTCCCATTTTCTACCAGTGACTTCACCGCTCCGGAAGTGGTGGCATTGACAGCGGAAGCCAACGACGCGGATGGTACCATCACGAGCGTTGAGTTCTTCGTCAATGGAGTTTCAGTTGGTGTTGCCAATACAGCTCCGTTCATTGTAAACTGGATTAGCGAAGCAGGTCCTGCTGAAATAGTCGCTGTGGCTACTGATAGCAACGGTGCTCAAACAACATCCGTTTCTGTCAATTTGGAAGTATTGGATCCGTCAACTGAACCATACGCAGTAGGGTCTTTGACGCAAACGTGTGATATGACGGAATTCTGTGTGCCAATCTCTGTTTCTGCTGCCTTCCCGGTGAGTGGTGTGATTGGTTACGATATCACGATGAACTACAATGCCGCTGATCTGGAACCCAATGGTGAATCAGAACTGTTCTATGATATGATTGACGCGAACTTGCTCACCGCATCTGTGAACATTGTATCGCCGGGTGTTGCACAGGTCATGATTACACTGAACGGGAATGCTCCTGCGGGAACACAGTTTCAAGGTTATGGAAATTTGATTTGTGTGCGCTTCAATCGCCTGGCCGGTTTAGGCGCCAATGATTCAACTGAAGTATCCATTTCTTCTGTGGTGGAAAGCTATGTGAGCGGACCAATCACAGCTTCGGCGAATGCTGCCTATCTGTACTCAGAGCAAAACACGTTCTACAATGGAAATATTTTGGTTGCAGGAAGCACAACCGTGTTGAATGTGAATGAATCAACTTCTGCGATTGCTCCTCAGACTTTTGTCTTTGGTTCTTCCAATGGAACAATAACGAATGCGAGTTCTCCTGCTGAAGTAGGTGCTAATGGTGAGTTCATGCACGATTTAACCAATGGTTTGGATATCGTCATTGAGCGTGATATTGACAATGCGGCTTCCATTCAGCAAACAGTCAACGGCATCGACGTGGTGATCGCCAAGCAATTACTTAATGGCACCCTAACACCGACTATCTATCAATTGTTGGCCATGGACGTGAATCTCGATGGCGCAGTAACAGCCGGCGATATTTCGCAGATGAACCAACGCGCGACACTTATGATTGGTGAGTACCAGCAGGCATGGAATACCAATGGACAACCATCCAAGGATTGGATTTTTGTGGATGAAGCGCGTTTGAGCGAACCGGCCTTTGCAATTTCTACTTCGTTTCCGGCTGATGACCAGGTTGGTTTCTCAGCATCACGTGTGCCATCTATTCCTTTCATCCTTCCAACGGCTGCGACGGATTTTAACCCGAACAGCGCTTCATGTCAGCAATGGGCTGTAGAAAACTACCGCGCAATCATGCTGGGAGATGTGAATGCCAGTTACGCTTCGAGTTTGGTCAATGCACAAGACAGCGTGCTATTCGATTTGAGTCAGGCCGTTTTCACAACGAATGGTACGACTAACTTTATCGAAGTGCCTATGATCATTCAACAAGTTGGAAACACCTTAACTTCATTGGATGTAGCGTTGAAATTCAATCAGACTAAACTCGCATTTGACTCCTCTATTGGTATTGCGCCTGATTTGGAGGTAATCTCTGCATTTAATGCCGATGATGATTACGTTCGTTTGACATCATCGCGTATTACTTCTGAAGTAATTGCCAATGGTGATGTGATTGCACATCTCAAGTTTGAAATTCTCGATGATTGTTCTGCAGTATTCAGCACTGATTTCAACTCACTTACGACATGGTTAAACGGCGAACAATGCGGCTATCGATTCATCGATGGTTCGACACTTCCGGATCCCATTCAAATCATTTCTGAAGGTCCCTATTGTGTGGGTTCGCCGATTCAAATGTCCTACAGCGACATGATCGATGGTAACATGATTGAAACCTACAGTTGGCAGTTTGGGGATGGCTCAACGGCTAGTGGTCAGGATGTGGCTGTAAGCATTACTGCTTCAGGTGCTACTCCAATCACGTTGAATATGACGGCAGCTAATGGTTGCACGTATCAGGTAGCAGGCGAGGTGTTTGTTGCTACTTCTCCCGTTGCATCTTTTACGTATAGCTACGATGCGAATACCTCACTGGTAACGTTCGACAATACATCGACAATCAGCAGTGGAAACATTGCCGGTTACAGCTGGGATTTTGGTGATAATGCAACGTCTACCGATATGGACCCAACCCATACCTATGCATCTTCCGGGCTCTACAACGTAGTACTCACTGCAACTTCAGCGGTGGGTTGTTCCTCAACAGTTCAAGTGCAGGTGAATGCCTCTGTGGGTGTCTTCGAACAACATGCTTCAATGAATGTGTTGTTATATCCAAACCCGACTTCAAAGGCGGTGAGTATCACAGCTTCTGTGGATGGATTTGTAGCAGTAATGGATCAGGCCGGCCGCAAGATACTTGATCAAATCCGTATCACTCCGAACAGTACGATTTCAATCGACACGACAGAATGGTCCGAAGGAATGTATCAAGTGGTTGTTTCCGGTTCGGCAGGCACAGCAGCTGTACGATTATTAAAAGTCAATTAGTGTTTGAATACACGGTTAAAGGAGGGAAGCCCGGTCGTTTGGCCGGGTTTTTCTTTTTCTGCCTATGTGTGCGGCGTTCACCAACCTATCTTTGATCAAATGTCTTCCCTTCACCTCGACATGTGT
>JBKCDO010000105.1:0-4587 GCA_046304755.1 Flavobacteriales bacterium | reverse complement strand
GGACTGGGGAGCGGAGATTGGGGGGCATTGTTTCGGGGATTTTATTAAATACTGCGATTAAATTGTTGTCTGTATTATCGAGTTTGTGGTTGAGTATTCGCAACGCCTACGGTGGGTTGAGTCGTGCGATTTGGTTGCTGGCTTTGGCGCAGTTCATCAATCGTGCGGGTTCGATGGTTGTGTTTTTCATGGCGGTGTATCTGCGGGATGATGTCGGATTGGATTTAGCGCAAGTGGGAGTGGTGATGGCGTGTTATGGCGTGGGCGCATTGGTTGGAGTATACGCCGGAGGTAAGCTAACCGATCGCATTGGTCATCAACCTGTAATGGTAGGCAGTCTGCTTGGCGGCTTCATCATGTTTATGTTGGCTTCTCAAGTGGATGGGTTTTACGCACTGTGTATTGTGATGTTTTTGCTCAGTGCTTTTGGCGATGGATTTCGACCCGCGGGAATGGTTGCCATTTCTCATTACAGCAACAAGGATAATTATACACGATCGGTATCACTCTACCGATTGGCCATCAATCTTGGATTTTCCATCGGTCCTGCTATTGGTGGACTTTTGGCAGCAATCGATTATCAATATTTATTCTGGGCAGATGGAGGTACGTGCCTAATGGCCTCCGTATTTGTCTATTTCTTTTTGCCTTCATCTTCCGTGAATCACCAGGATTCTGAAGTGGAAGGTTCGGCGGTGAAGAGTGAGGAGCGCACTCCATGGAAGGACCGTGCGTTTTTGATATTCCTTCCGCTTGTTACGATTTACGCAATCGCCTTTTTCCAGCTGTTCAGTACGATGTCGCTCTATTACAAGAATCACGAGGGATTTACGGAAGGGCAGATTGGTGGCATTTTAGCCTTGAATGGATTTTTGGTTGCAGCCGTTGAGTTAGTGCTGGTATCCAAAATTGAACATAGAGGAAGCATCTATCGCTGGATCATTTGGGGAACGCTGATGCTTACGGCGAGCTACGGATTGATCTTGTTTTTGCATGGCATATATTGGTATTTATTCATCATAACCATTGTTTCATTTTCCGAAATGTTTGTGATGCCTTTTACCAATACGTTCATGAACAGTCGCTCCGGTAAAGCTAATCGAGGACAGTACGCCTCTCTCTTTGTAATGGCCTGGTCGGCAGCTCATGTGTTTACGCCCATTATTGCCACCAACATCATGGAGTCCATGGGATATGCTGCGCTGTGGTGGGTGATGATTGGCTTCACACTGGTGGTCGTGGGTTTGACGATGTGGGTGAAGAGGGCAGTGGCGAGTGACTAGTGAAATGGTCAAATGGTGAAATGGTGAAAAGGTGAAGTGGGCTGGGGCCAAAAAAGTTATTCCATTCGGTCCCGCATGGATGGAGCTTTATTCTAGTCGGAATGCCTGTCGGGAATAGTTTAAGCGCGTGATTTTTTCGGGGTAATTGACCTTCGTGCAAATTCGAGGGCCATGGTCAAAATGTACGTGCATGCTGTCTTGTTTGTAGCCGACGGTCGTCGGCCATTTGATGAGTCGATAACAGAGGATGTTGCGGTCTTCATTCGTGCTGTCGCAGCCTATAAAGGGCTTTGTTGCGTGCATGTTTGCGTATTGGCGGATCACGTTCATCTGGCGCTGGAAGTACCGCACCGTGCCGATGTGTTTTCATTTCTAGAGACTATACGCTATTGGCTGCAGGATTATGTGGAGCGTCAAACCTCGCAGCCGCCATTCGCCTGGCAAGACAGGTTATGGATGGTGTCGAAGTCACCGGGAGATCTGCAGGCTCTGGAAAAATATTTCCGCAAGCAAAGAGATTATCATGTGCTACATGGCATTGAGCGAGAGTGGGAAGATATGATGGATCTGGAGGAGATAGGCTAGGATTATAGGATTGTAGGGAATTGCGTGCGCCATTCTGTGTCATTTTCTTCCTGGGCTTTAAAAGAATAGAGTTAGTCTTTTGCTTGCTATACAATAATTGTTGCCGATCTTTGAAATATGTCGGCTATTCATCATATCACATCCATCAAATTCAAGGGAGATATGCTCCAGATTATGGCTGATGGCCGTTTATTGCTATGTGATTTGAATAAACTCTCGAGCAGGTTGTTGCAAGCGAATGAAACAGAACGCAACAACTATGTCATTACACCGGGTGGTTACGGGATTCATTGGCCCGCGCTTGATGAGGACATATCTGTGCATGCGCTGCTCTCGGGTATAGGATTATAGGATTGTAGGATTATAGGGACGTCCAGCCCACGATTTTAATCGTGGTGGTAAGAAAAAGAGACCTCGACACTCCTCGGCCACCGCCTGCGTCCACCGAGCGTAGCCGAGGTGCTCATAACCCGCGAACGTCCCGCTCCCCGAGCGTAGTCGAGGGGCCCTTCGCCCCCCCCCCGCTAATCCTGCCATCCTACCAGCCTAACCCCGCCACGCCGGCCAAAATCAATACACCACCATCAGCACTCCGCTCGAAGTGCGGTACATCGTGCCGGGGGCGAGTCCGGCGGCAACCGCAGCAACGTTATCGTTAAACACCGGTAGATGTTCGTTACGAATGGCAGCTGCGCTTTGGGAACGCAGTGCGAAGGGCACCGATAGCAGTTGCTGTGTACCCATATCGATATACCCATTGCCGGCGTTGAGTTCGACACGCAAGAATTTATTGCTGTTGTCCCACGCGATGCTATCGAACGTGCTTACCTCCGGTGTACCCGCTCCAAACGCAGTCGTGAACAACCCTAATGCATTCGTGGTGAGGGCGTGCGTTTCACTGTATTCGGTTGCACCGCCAAGCGAATCGGCCAACAACGTAAAACGGACCTGTACATCGGCATTGGCCAGCGGATCGCCGCCGGCATTGCGCGCGACAGCCTGGTAGTTGATGAAGGCAGGGACGGTGGTGGAGGATTGATTCGAGTTAATGTCAGTGTAGTTCGTTGCAAACAAAGCTTGTCTTTCTGATGTAGTTAAGATTCGATTATATATTGCAATGTCATCAATGAACCCATTGAAATAAAAACTTGAGTTTGGTGAACTCATTGATTCATAACCGAAATAGGTATTCTGTGAAGCAGGATCGGTCATGTTATTTATGAGAGTATCTGTATTAACCAAAATATCATTAACGTATAGTTTGGCTATACTCTGATTTGAATTGTATATGAATTCTAGATATACGTGTTGATAATTGATAGCGCTAACTTGGCTGGAGGAGCATACATAATCAGCGCAAACTCCACCTGCGGTCACTAATATTAGTTTGCCTGCTGGTCCTAATGTCTGCGAACCACTTAATCCGAATTTTGAACCTTGACAAGAATTTCCTCGGTTGGACAGAATTGACTGATCGAATAGCGTTGAGAAAAGAGTTGGTTTTACCCATGCAGATATTGTGAAATTTGTTTGATAGCGCTTAAGGATTGGATTGTTCCCAACATTGATAAAGTCGTTGCCATCAAAATAATAAGCATTATTTACATTCCCAAACCGATCCTCCGCCAGCGTCGCCCCATTCACCACACCGTTATTCCCATTCCCACTCTCATCATTGGCATTGCCGTTGAAAGGCCACCAGCCCACGAGCCCATCAGTAGGCAGATAGTCGGGGAGGGTTTGTGCCGAAAGTGGGCTAGTGAAATACGTAAGGAAGAGTGCAAAAAAAAGGGTCAGGTGTGTTTTCATGGTATGTGTTGGTATGCGAGGGTGCAAGATAGTGAGGAATAGGATTGTAGGATTGTAGGATTGTAGGATTGTAGGATTGTAGGGACGTTGAGCCTACGATTTTAATCGTGGTGGTAAGAAAAGGAGACCTCGACATTCCTCGTCCACGGCCTGCGTCCACCGAGCGCAGCCGAGGTGCTCATAACGCGCGAACGTCCCGGTCCCCGAGCGCAGTCGAGGGGCCTTCAGCATCCCGATTTCTATTTCACCTTTTCACCCGTTCACCTTTTCACAAGTCACTACCTTTGCCCCCCGCCATGCGCATCGAAATCCAAAATAAAAAAGCATTATACCGATACTTCCTGTTGGAGGAATTTACCGCGGGTATTGTGCTTTCGGGGTCGGAGATCAAGAGCATTCGAGCGGCTAAAGCGAATATCGGCGATGCCTATTGCAAAATGCGCAACGGCGAACTGTTCGTCATCAACATGTACATCGGTCCCTATTCCAATGCCGGTTACAGTCAACACAAAGAGCGAAACGAACGCAAGCTGCTGCTCAACCGCATTGAGCTGCGCAAGATTGATCGAAAGCTCAAAGACGCCGGAATCACCATCGTTCCAACGCTACTTTTCATCAGTGAAAAGGGATACGCGAAGCTGAAGATTGCCCTTGCAAAAGGCAAGAACGTCGGCGATAAGCGCGCTGATACCAAAGAGAAGGATTTGAGGAGAGAGCGGGAGAGGGGGGAGCAGTGACGAGTGACGAGTGACGAGTGCGCGAAGCTTATTGATATTAGTCACTCGCCATTCGCCACTCGCCATTCGCCATTTATCCTTACCTTGGGGCATGCCATCTCGCGCGCACCATTGGCGATATTTTTTTCCTTTTCAGTTGCTGCTGTTGCACCTGAAGAAGAATCATTTTCTAT
>JBKCDO010000104.1:0-6867 GCA_046304755.1 Flavobacteriales bacterium | reverse complement strand
GATTACAGCCATCCTTTCCAGCAATGCAGAAATCGCTATTCCCAAACTCACCTGTTTTGCCGGTGAGGTGGGGTTGAGTGGTGAAATACGTCCTGTAACCCGCATCGATTCGCGCATTCAGGAAGCGACCAAACTTGGTTTCGAAGAAATCTACGTGTCGAAATACAACAAAGGACTGGAAGGGTTCTCCAAGAAAATCAAGGTGATTCCCGTGGCCAAAGTGGGCGATTTGTTCAGCCGGATTTTTGGGTGATTACTCCGCCCCCGAAACCACAATCACAAATTCGCCGCGCGGTTCATTCTCTTGAAAATGCTGCAGCACTTCCGCGGTTGTACCGCGCACGGTTTCCTCAAACTTCTTGCTGATTTCGCGACTTACCGAGATGGCGCGCTGCGGTCCACAGAATTGTTGCAATTGCTCTAAGGTCTTGAGCAGACGATGCGGACTTTCATACATCACTGTGGTGATCTCGCTTGCGGCAATCGCCTTGAAACGCGTCTCTCTGCCCTTTTTATGCGGCAGAAAACCGATGTATTCGAATTGCTCACAGGGCAAGCCACTCACAACAAGAGCCGGCACAAAGGCTGTTGCGCCGGGCAAACATTCTACTGAAATATTCTCCCGTATACACTCTCTTACCAGTAAATAACCGGGGTCACTAATGGCGGGAGTACCGGCATCGGTAACGAGCGCGACACTCTGCTGCGTGCGAATTTTTTCGACGAGCCCTTTGACAATAGCGTGCTCGTTGTTTTGATGATAAGAATAAACCGGCTTGTCAATACTGAAATGGGCTAGTAGCTTTCTCGATTCACGTGTGTCTTCGGCTAAAATGAAATCACACTCTTTGAGAATGCGCAATGCACGCAGCGTAATATCCTCCAAATTGCCAATCGGCGTTGGCACCACATAGAGTTTCACAGCCCGATTATTGGTGGCGGCGTTCGATCAACAGCATGAAGTCATGCGCAACTGCCGACTCTGTATTCCAGCTATACTTTGCACGCAACACCTCAACATGCAACAGGGCATCTTCGCGCGTGGTACGATTCAAGTGATCAATAGCTATTTCGTAATCCTGATTGTTGCCTTTGAATAACTCACGGGAAAACTGGAAGCGTTGATTTAGACTAATGGCATCTTTCAAATCAGCGATAGGCTTGTGTTCGAGTTTCTCGGCAAGGGTTTCACGCGAACCCATCGCCTTGGCCAACATTTCATTCACGCTTTCTGTTGCGGGCAAAGCGGCCAAATCAAACAGTGTATTGGAAATCACGGGCTCATCGCGCAGTTCAGGCTGAAAGCTGAACAATGGCGCTGCCGGTTCTGTCTTAGTTACCTCTTCAATGGCGTCAATCAGCGACACTTGGTTCGTGGGCTCCCACTTCACCTCCTCGCGAACGGGCTCAACAGGAGCTGTTGTCGGTGTCTCTGCAACCACATGCTCTTGAACAACTGCCGCGGTTTTTGACGTGCCATTAACGGATTCATCATAGGCCATGTAACGCAGCACCACCAATCGCTCAAACAATTCGCGCGTTTGTTCGGTGAGGGTTTCCAGTTCCGACGTTGACAATTTTCCAACAGTCAGCAATTGCACGTTGAACTCAATCTCGGCGGCTAATTCCCGAAGGCGGGTGTACTTCTGCGTATTTTCCATGGTACGATTTGTTTACTCAAAACTATAACTCCATTGTGGGAGAAATATGACCCTCTTAGCAAAGTTTTTCACGTTCCCTTTTTGGCAAACTCGACACAATCAACTCATAACTGTGATCGATGAGCTCTTGCAGTAATCTTCCGTTAACATCGCCACCTACCTTCACTGTATTCCAATGGGTCTTATTCATGTGATAACCCGGTTGAACAGCATCGTATTGCTCGCGCAACTCCACAGCCCTCTCCGGATCGCACTTCAAGTTCACCCCATCAAATTCCTCCAAGTCACACAAGGCAAACATTTTTCCGCCCACCTTAAATACGAGCGTTCGATCATCAAACGGTAAATGCTCCGACACACCGGGTTTAGACAAGCAATAAAGGCGAAATGTTTCGATATCCATCTCAATCGTAGGCAGCGCAGGGAACGTACATTTTATTGCCCTCTTTACACGCACGCAAACCCACGACTATCTCGTGTGTGCTGCCTGCGGTGTAGCGAATCTTGTTCATCGTTACGTCGTATGCGTAACCAATCGTCACATAGCGAATTGCAGACAGTTTGATCAGCGCAGCGAATCCATGGCCTGAGCGGGCGCCAACACCCACGTCGACCATGTCTTTGTACGACAGCATTAACTGAAGGTCAATAGATGGTCTGCTTTTCCCCACATAGTTAATGAGATAGGCCGGTTTAAAGGTGAGCTCGGTAGTAACGCGTGTTGCATAACCGTTGGCAAACGTGTAGTGACGCCGAACTTGGGAGTCTGTAAAACCATCAATCTTTTTGTTGTTCAGGCTTCGAACCGATAAGCCGTAGAAACGGTCTGGCCTATACAACCAAATACCGGCGTTGAACATGGGAAAGATGAAGTCATTCACGATACCGAAAATGGCTGTTTCAGCGTTTTGGTTCTCGAAAGTCATTTGCCCGTAATCCACGCTATACTGCGAAAAACCGAGGCCAAAACCTGTCGCTAAAAAGTACTTATTTGAAAGCTTCTTGTGGTACGCGTAATTGACTGTGATGTTAGTGTAATTGAATGGGCCGGCATCGTCATTTTCTACAGTAGCACCCAACCCATTAAAATGAAACTCTGATTTCTTTCCAATCTTCCCGTGAATATTGGCAAAGCCTGTAGTTGGTGCGTCCTCGAAGCCCTTCCACTGGCGGCGCAACCCAAACTTCAAATCCAGACAAGGTGCAGTGCCAACCACAGCCGGATTGTATTGCATGTAGTTATAGGTGAAATAGGTAAAATGTGGCAATTGCTGGGCACGCATAGAGCCCATCATCAACACAAATAATCCTATAAAAACCCTTAATCTCATTTCAATGCACAATACTTATGGTTCCCAAAATTGGGGGAATGGTCACTTCTAAAGAATTCAATTCAATCACGAAGTAATAGGCCGCAGTGGGAAGATAGCGGCCTTTGAAAGTTCCGTCCCACGGCTGCTGATAACCCACCGACTTAAACACGCTTTGTCCCCAGCGATCGAATACTTCCACCTGACACGTCGGGAAACGCTCGATATCACCAATATTCCACACATCGTTGATGCCATCACCATTAGGAGAAATCGAGTTATAAATATCGATCGGCGTACCAATCGTTAGCGAAACCACATCTGTTACCTCACATTCACCCACCTGTGCACTGACCTGAAAAGAAGTGGTTTCTTCAGCCACAACTGTTGGATTAATGCTCGTTGGATCGTCTAAATACTGACCGGGTGTCCATTGCACCGGGCCCTCGGTTCCATCAACAAAGAGACTCGCCGACTCCCCAAGTGATACCGATAGTGGATCCACACGTGCTACGATATCCAATGCACTGCCGGTAATGGTCATATTGAATGCGCATGGGCCGTATATGGGGTCGTGATTTGATCCTACAACCACGATATAATCGGTGTCGGCTTCCAACGAATCGGATGGAACCGAATAACTGAACGACTCATCATCACTGCCACATGGCCAGTCGTATGAATCAAACGAGATACAGGGTTCAAAGCCATCAATCAACTCGAATACCGTCACATAAATGAAATCATTATCCCCCTCGGTGGTATAATCGCAGTCAACAAATTCAATGTTGATGTCAATCGATCCGCCATCCTCGCTGTTGGTATGAAACGAATACCACGCTGTAGACGTCACACTCATGCAATTATTGAAGAAAATGGAAGGGAGCAAGGAGTCCACTTGCTGCTGTTCATCGGCGCACAAGTAATTCTCCAGCGCCTGGTCACAGGCCTGGCCCTGTGCAGAAAGTCTTCCGAACATGAGCATTATCAACGACAGAAAATATGGGCTTCTCGATAGCATGAGGCATCCAAAGTTCAACGTTCGCAATTTAGAAAAAGCCGACCGCATGGACGCATGTCTAAATCAGCGTCGGCCGCCAGTTATACACAACGTTATTCAACAGCCTTTAGTATGATGGGAACTATTGAAACTCGATTAGAACAGCGTTCTTTTCTACAGGGACACCTCTGACTGCGCAAATGCGTTTGATGACAGCGTCCGTTGCGCTCTTGATGACATTCTCCATTTTCATGGCTTCCAAAATCAACAGCGGTGTGTCTTTGGTAACGGTGTCGCCCTCCTTGACCAACACGTTCAACACGAGGCCGGGCATCGGCGCTTTCACTTCCGTAATGCGCTTTTTACCGGCGGCTTCCATGCCCAGACTCTCCAACAATTCATCGTACTTGTCTTTCAACTGAACACGGTAGATGTTGTTATTCACCTTCACGGTGAACTCCTTGGTTTCAGGATTAGAAGCAACAACCTCTGCGACCATCGAGCGGTTTTCCATTAACCAATGCGAATGACCTTCACCCGTATGGACCACATCCAACGCATAGCGTTTACCATCGACCTCTGCCTGGCGATCGGCGATATTCAACTGAAAGGTCGTCGTGCCATTGACTGTTGCTTTAATCATCTGCCGGATTTTTCCGCGAAGCTAGGTACTTTCGCGTTATGGCCGGCATCTATTTCCACATCCCGTTTTGTCGTCAAGCATGCCATTACTGCGACTTCCACTTCTCTACCCAGACAAGGTCAATGGACGAAATGGTGAGCGCGCTCATGAGGGAAACCCGGGCGCGGGCGGCTTACCTGGAAAATGAAACGATTGACACTATCTACTTCGGTGGCGGAACACCTTCGCTGCTGCCGACTGATGACCTCAACCGGCTGCTCGACAACGTTTTCAAATACTACACTGTCAATCAACAAGCAGAAATCACGCTGGAAGCCAATCCCGATGATCTGACGTATCTAAAAATCCTCGAGCTGGCGCGTACACCTGTGAATCGACTCAGCATCGGCATTCAAAGTTTTCGTGATGAAGATTTGAAATGGATGAACCGCGCGCACAACGCGTCCCAAGCAGATTATGCGGTGAAATGTGCGCAGGATAGGGGTTTTCAGAACATCACCATTGATCTCATATACAGTATTCCGGGGATGACGGACCGCAACTGGCTCGACAATATTCGCAAAGCGGTAGACTTGAACATCCAACACATCAGCGCGTATAGCTTGACCATTGAACCGAAGACTGTTTTCGGCCATCAATCCGCCAAGCAAGAACTTCAAGCGGTGGATGACAGTGTCAGTCGCGGCCATTTTCTAACACTCGTTCACGAGCTCCATCGCAGTGGTTTTCAGCAATATGAGGTTTCCAATTTTTGCTTGCCCGGCATGGAGTCAAAGCACAACAGCGCCTATTGGCAGGGCAAACATTACCTTGGTGTTGGTCCCTCGGCTCATTCATTTAACGGTGACAGTCGCCAATGGAATGTTTCGAATAACGCGCGTTATACACAAGGCTGGCTCAATGGCACGCCGCATTTCGAAGTGGAGACGCTCGACCGACGCACGCGGTGCAATGAGTACCTCATGACGCGCCTGCGCACGACTTGGGGAGTTGACCTGAAGTTCATGCGTGATGCTTTCAGTTTTGATTTGCTCAGCACTGAAAAGGAAAGCATCACACAATGGATTGACGAAGGATTGATGGTGCTGGAAAACGACACGATCAAACTCACCACAGAAGGATTACTCAAAGCAGACCGTATCGCTTCGGATTTGTTTATTCTTGAATCATGATTGCACGCATAGAACTGAATCAACAAACATTCACTATTGATTTATCCAAGCCTCTGGATATTTCAATTCCCATGCACCCACAAGGGCCACGCGCCTGGTATGCAGACCCCATGCGCATTTCACCCGTGCTCAATCAATATTTCACGGGAAGTGTGAAGCTTGGTGGAAAGGTGAACTTCAACGACATCTTCTTCAACCCGCACGCACACGGCACACATACCGAAACGGTGGGACATATTTCTCGCGATTTAGTGTCCATTGAATGTGGTCTCGAACGCTATTGGTGGTTGGCAAGGGTGATTAGTGTGACGCCCGAACGCGCGGCTTCTGATGGCGAGGGAATAAAAGCAGGCGATACCATTGTTACGTTGGCGCAGTTGAAGCAAGCCATTGGAGCCGACATCCCTGAAGCAGTCATCATTCGCACGCTTCCCAACACATCGCAGAAATTGCAAGCAAACTACTCCAATACGAATTTTACTTATCTGGAAGCCCAAGCGGCGCAGTGGCTTGCTGATAGTGGTGTTCAACACTTGCTGGTAGACCTGCCCTCCATTGATCGCGAAGAAGATCAGGGAAAATTACTGGCGCATCATGCCTTTTGGAATTACCCGAAGCAACCACGCATGCAAGCCACAATTACGGAGATGGTGTTTGTGGATGATGCTGTCGCAGATGGATTGTACTTGTTGAATTTGCAAGTGGCTGCTTTCCGCAATGATGCAGCGCCGTCGAGGCCGATTCTCTATGCGGTGGGAGAATAAGGACTTCTCGCAGTGAAAGCATTTCTCTCGCAGAGCCCGCGGAGGAATTACACGCAGAGAGGACAATAGTTTCGCTTTCCAAAGGGGGCCTTCCACATCGCGTTCTTTGCGTGATTCTACCTTTGCGCCCCTTTGCGTGAAAGCATTTTTTCTCGCAGAGCCCGCGGAGGAATTACACGCAGAGAGGACAATGGTTTCGCTTTCCAAAGGGGGCCTTCCACATCGCGTTCTTTGCGTGATTCTACCTTTGCGCCCCTTTGCGTGAAAGCATTTTTTCTCGCAGAGCCCGCGGAGGAATTACACGCAGAGAGGACAAT